>DASVUU010000254.1:0-19395 GCA_036386935.1 Cytophagaceae bacterium
TACTGTTGTTGGAACTCCGGGGAGTACATTTACGGGAGATCCTTCAATCGATGATCCTAATAAATATTTTACGACGAAGCTTGCAGGTCTTGCATTAAATAAGACCGAAGATACCTTATATATAAGCGAAAGCAACAGAGGTAATACACCTCCCAATAGCACGACTGCCCTCCACGTGATCAGAGTTCGCGCAGTTAGCTTAAATTCATTAACCGTTAAAACAATCGCCGGTGGAATTAATCCCGCCCCAGCCGAAGTAGATGGAACTGGTCAGAACGTATTTCGAAGTCTTAATTTCATCTCCGCCGATGAGAGATATGTCTATGTTTCTGACTTTTCAGCCAAAAAAATAAAGAAAATTGACAGGTATAGTAATAACTATGTTACTACAATTGCGGGCGGCTTCAGAAGCCCGCTAAGTGCTTCTATTTCGGTAAATGGATCTATCTACGTTGCTGATCAAGGCGACAAGACAATAAGGCGTATAGACCAATATCCATCTGTCTCAGTAAGCATAGCCGCAGGTACTGAAGATGACGATAGAGTTACCGACTCTACTTTTAATAATCCGCTGTCGACCTCTGTATTTGTAAAAGGATTCATAGATGTGGTGGATAATAGCGGCGATAGAATTGTAAGGGTCGGTATAGCTGATTATGGAAATCTTCCATTCAAGGGGCTTGACACAATTTATTGTAAAAACGCACCTGACGATACGCTTCCATATGTAGTCGGTGCGTATACTGGGCCAGGTGTTATCAAATCAAACGGCAGATTCTATTTTTCTCCTAAAGCCTTAAATAATGTTCCAGGTACATATAATATCTGCTATTCCTTTGATTTAAATACTTGTAATCAGACCTTTTGTAAAAATGTCTACATCAAACCAGATGCGGCTCCCGATCTAGGAAGGGATATTGACACACTCATCTGTGAAACAGAGCTAGGCAAATTTAACTTAGATCCAGGGTTATTTACAGCTTACAAATGGTATGATGGAGGGGGAAGTTCGAAGTCAGCCAATGGGAATAGTAACCGGTATCAAACCATAGCAACAGTTGGGGAATACCTAGTAGAAGTGATAGATTCATTTGGATGCCCAGGTAAGGATAGCATTTATGTAAAGTCAGCTGTGCCGGATCCTATTACCATAGGAGATGACGCGACTATTTGTGCGGGGAGTTCCATCTCTAGAAGCCCGAGCCTATTGGTACCAAAGGCCGGAGTAAGTGTAGTCTCAGTTTTATGGCAGGATAGCACCACTTCACTTTCGTATAATATTACGGGAGGAGGAATATATAGCGCGAGAGTCAGATTGAATACTGGTTGTACAGCGAGTGATAGTGTTACAGTGCAAACCATATTGCCCCCAACGCCTCTAATAAGCTCAACTCCAGGTGAGATTTGTAAGCAATTTGTAGCAACGGAAGCAAAAATAAGTGTCCCAGCAGGGTCTCCATTTTTAACACCTTATTTGAAGGATATGGTCAAGGATAAAGCCGGTAATACTTATCTGACTGATTATGAAAACAATTTAATAAGAAAAATCAGCAGCTCTGGGGTTCAGTCTATCTATGTTGGTACGCCCAGTTCTGCCATCCCAAATGTAGTTCTACGAGGCCCCTATGACCTTGCCATCGACAGGTTTGACAATATCTATGTCACAGAAGTGAAAGCACATAGAATCACAAGGATAACAGCTAACGGTGCAGTTTCTATATTTGCAGGGTCTCCTACAGCGCTAGAGGGCTATAAGGACGGTAGTAGATCTACTGCATTATTTGCTCAGCCGACCGGAATTGATATTGATAACACAGGCAATATTTACGTTGCAGATTACAAAAACCACCTTGTTAGAAAAATTACTCCCTTAGGAGAGGTTAGTTCTATAGGAGCGTCGGGAGCTACTGATAAAGACGGTACATTTAAAACCGCTCAGTATATTAATCCACAGGAAATTGCAATAGACAAAGGCGGTTTTATATATGTTGCAAATACCCAAGGCCGTATCAGGAAAATTGATCCCTTTTCGCAAACAGTGAAGTTGTATTCTTTCCTTGGTCCCGGCGTAAACATCAAGGGACTGGCGGTGGACAACTTAAGAAGAATGTATTCCAGCCATACCAATCAGTGGCAACTAAAGTTTACTGACCCCCGTGATAGCATAACTTCTCTTTATGCCGGTGCTGGCACTCCCGCCATTCCACCTGGAAATAACGACGGTCCCTATCCAAGTGCTAAATTCTTCGATCCCCAAGGCTTATATGTCAATGAAAATGGCGGCGGGCTTTATGTCGTAGATAGTGATAGAATAAGAGTCGTTACAGACTCTTGCGGAGTAACGATCTGTGAAGACTCCTATGCTACATTAAATGCATATAAAAGTGATTATATAAAATACCAATGGAGCAATGGGATGTCAGGACAGGAAATTAAAGTCAATACGTCGGGGACTTACTTTGTTACAGTCACCAACCAACTAGGGTGCGAGTTTTCTGATTCTATAAAAATTAACGTTATTCCAAAACCTACTTTCACGGTCTCTAATGACACTACCGTTTGTCGTGGAGATACTGCTATGCTCAAGGCGTCGGTATTGCCCTATTTTCCTGGGGACACAATCGTATGGCAATTAAACGGAAATACGGTTTTAAAATATAGTGGTGCAAATAGTATATTCAAGACTATATCTGGTGGCCTTTATACAGCAACTGTCCGCACTGCAGCAGGTTGCTCTTACTCCAGGGCCGTCAATGTCAAATCAAGCCTGCCAAGGGTTTCTATTCAGTCTAGCAAACTTACTATTTGTGAAGGAGAGTCCGTAAATCTAAATGCTCAGGCCTCCAATGGAACCGCTCCTTATTATTATGTTTGGAAGCCAGGCTATCTGCTTTCTGAAGATACGGCTCAGGCTACTATTGCCACGCCAAACATGCTCGGCACGAACAATTTTTCTGTAGAAATCCGCGACTGGAATGGATGTAGAGCGGCCGCTAATATTCGAATCAACGTAAATCCTAACCCAAAAGCGCCTTTTGAATTCACACCTGCCTGCGAGGGATCAGCCACAGAATTTAGAAATACAAGTACTGGAAGTATAGCCAATATTGCGTGGAACTTCGGAGAAAATGCTAGCTCCAGTAATACTGCTTCAGGGCCGACTGTTTCACACACTTATGAAAGCAAAGGGCCGTTCGTAGCTACCATGATCGTAGAATCAAATGCACAATGTCGCGATTCCTCAAAGTCATTGATCAACATCTTGAGAAAACCGGATGCTGGGTTTGAATATCTATCAACAAATTGCCTTCCATCCGATACCGTCTCTTTCAAGGATACTACCACTGGCAGTGTCATCGTGAAAAGACATTGGGATTTTGGGGATAACTCGGTAAATACAGACACTGCGAATACCCCACTAGCGAAATATTTTTATAACGGTACAGGTCCATTTAGTGTAAGCTTGACTCTATTAGCCGCCAACGGATGTAGTGATACTATAGTGAAGCAGATTGAATTTGGGCAAAAGCTTAGTCCAGTTATTGCGTGGAACAACAACTGTATTGGGGATGTCACTGAGTTCAGTGCTTCTCTTCCAGCAGGTGATATCGCTAGCTATAAATGGTATTTTGGGGAAGCCCCTTATGATAATTCGAACACCTCTAGTTCTTCCAATCCTAAACATAGATTCAGCGGCACTGGCACCTTTAAAGTTAAGGTAGTGGTGGTATCCACAATAACATGTAAGGATTCTACGGAAACCCTTATTACACCTAATGAAAAGCCTATTGCCGCTATGTCTTATAATTCGCTTTGTGATGGTATAGTCAATTTTGGCGATGTCTCAGATCCGAAGGTAGGATCTATAACTGGCAGGAAGTGGAATTTTGGACAACCTGCTTCTGGTAACTTAAACACATCAAGTCTTAGTTCGCCTACCCACGCCTACGGCACAAACACGAATGGCTCATTCAGCGTCACTCTGGAAGTTATAAACAGCAATGGATGTAGTGATACATTGTCAATGCCCATACAATTAACGCCCAAACCCTTGGTTGACTTTTCTTTCTCTTCAAGGGATTGCTATGGTTTTGACACAGTTTCATTTACAAATACCTCTAAGGGGACCAGCCTTTCTTATCAATGGGAGTTTGGCGACGGTGGAAGATCAAATCAAGTTTCGCCAAAATATAAGTATGCAAATACAGCATCCTATTCAGTTAAATTAACTGCTACATCCTCCTTGGGGTGCATTAATTCTATAGCCAAAACGGTAAAGCTTGATCAATCTAACTTCAGAGCAGGCTTTGTTTTCGACAATGCTTGTTTAGGAGACTCAGTTAATTTCAGAGACACAGTATCAACGGTGCAGATTGATTCCAGAATTTGGGATTTTGGTGATGCAGCATCCGGAACAAAAAACTCGTCTAGCTTAAAGGCTCCTTCACATCTATTTAAAGGAAGTGCTCCTTATAACGTAAAGCTGAAGGTTCGGTCAAGTTTCAATTGCATTGATTCTACAGTAGTTTCGGTAAACCTTTTGCCTAAGCCTATCGCACAATACATCGTTTCGTCCTTATGCTCGAAAGATAGCGTCAAGTTTACCAACACATCTTCCGGTGCGTCAGCTGCCAGATGGATCTATGGTGACCCGGTTTCTGGATTGCGAGATACCTCTTTCGCTTATAACGGTATTCATTTGTTCTCAGCACCCGGCTCCTACAAAGTGCAACTGGCTGTCAAGGATATAAATAATTGCAAGGATACGGTCTCTAATTTGTTTGTAGTAAAACCTTCTCCATTTGCTGATTTTAACTTTTCCTCGCCGACTTGCGGCGGTAGTGATTCTATCTTGTTTACCAATACGACGACCACTATCTCTGGGTCACCACAGTGGCGGTGGGAGTTTGGGGACTTGGCCTCTAATTCAAATACGTCTGGTCTAAAAAATCCAAAACACCTCTATTCGACACAGACCTCTTTCAATGTTAAACTTTTTGTAAAAGACGGAACATGTAAGGACTCGCTTAATAGGATTATTAATCTCAAGCCAGACTTAAAACCAGGGTTCATATCTGAAATAG
Organism: Cytophagaceae bacterium; assembly: GCA_036386935.1. Taxonomy (GTDB): domain Bacteria; phylum Bacteroidota; class Bacteroidia; order Cytophagales; family Cytophagaceae; genus DASVUU01. The sequence goes on from DASVUU010000254.1 coordinate 5,085, forward strand.
CTTGTTCTAAAGACAGTGCATTATTCATCGACACAACAGGTGGCTTTGTGACAAAAAGGGTATGGAACTTTGGTGATCCATCTTCAATCCAAAATACTAGTGCTAATCAATTTACATCGCATATGTATTCAACGGAGGGACAATACACCGTCACCCTAGAGATAACAAATAACTTATCCTGTGTACAAACCTATTCCAGGGCTATTACTGTAAATCCCAAACCTCGCGCTGCGTTCGCTGCAAACAATTCATGTAAAGGTGAAGAGGTATTATTTGTAAACAGTTCTACTGGGGCAACCGCTTTCCGATGGAATTTCAATGATCCCACATCATTTCAAGGCAACATTTCGGCACTGAAAGAACCTCGACATAACTTTATAGGAAACGGGCCATTTATTGTTCGCCTTATCTCACAAAATGTCAATGGGTGCGCTGATACGGCTTCCAGAATGGTCTATTCAAATCCAAAACCAATCGCCGCGTACACTTACATCAATGCGTGTGCACAAGATGAGGATGTGAAGTTTTCGACCGTTAGCAGTCCGATGATAAAGCTTTATTCGTGGAATTTTGATGATGGAACTAGCTCTAATGCGTCGGCCCCATCCCATCGATACGCTACTACGGGACCCTTTAAAGTCGTCTTGCTCGTCACCTCAGATTCCGGCTGCACCAGTACAACTTCTCAAGTCGTCCGTGTAAAAACAAAGCCTGTAGCCAATTTCACTTTCGATAATTTATGCCAGAAAAGTGAAACTGTCTTTAAGAGTACCTCAACCATTGATGGAGCGGATATTACCTCGTGGCATTGGGACTTTGGCGTGCCCAACGTCTTAAGTGATACAGCAAATACACCCGCAGCTTTATTTAGCTTTCCCCGTGATACAGTGTTTAAAACTACACTTATTGTTAGCAGTGCGGGATGTAGAGATAGTGTAAGTAAGAATTTGACTATTCTTCCAAAACCTATAGCTGAAATCATATCCGTGAGAGACACTGTTTGTTCGGGCGATACGGTTACGTTGTCGTCCAAGACCACAGGGCTTAAGCCTTTTGCATATACCTGGGCTGGAGATAAGGTTATTGCAAATGGAGACTCTACCGTTGATGTGACAGTGGGGGCAGATTCGTCTCAGTATTTTTTACAAATCAAAGATGCCAATGGATGTAGCAGCTCAAAAGACACGGCAACAATTGCAATCTCCGCGCCGCCGTTATTGACCTTGAAAAGTACGGACACCATTTGTGCAAATGCTCAATATACAATATCCTCCCTTGTCAAGGGCAATGGTAGTTTTACATACAAATGGAGCCCATCGTCGAGCCTAAGTAGCGACACGGTGGCTAGGCCAATTGCATTGTTGAAGAATTCTACAAAGTATACTGTTGATGTAAAAGACCGCTTCGGATGTTCAACAATAGGCGGGATTGATCTTCTGATAAGAAGTCTATCAGTAAATGCGCCAGAGGATTTTAATTCCTGCGAAGGTACTGTTAATCTTACTGCCCAGGCAAGCTCACTAAAATTGAAAGCGGTAAAATGGAGTCCGCCGACGAGTCTAAATAGAGTAGACTCTTTGGCTGTTATCTCTCGGAACTTACCTGTAGGGATACACAAAGTGTTCGTTTCTGTAATTGACAATTTCGACTGTCTTGCGTCTGATAGTTTGGTTTTAACGATAAAGGAGGCTCCAAAAGTAGATGCCGGAATAGATAATACACTTTGCGTTGGCCAGGCTGCTTTCTTAGGTGGTTCACCCTCTGCTAGTGGGGGCTCAGGGCCGTATTTATACAAATGGTTAGCCTCATTGGGTGATCAAGATGTGATCGGGGACGCCACAGCTCCCAATACCAAGGCAAATCCCGTTGCTAAAGCTAAATTTTATTTAAAAGTGACTGATGGCAACAATTGTGCAGGGATGGATTCTGTCGAAGTATTTGTAAATAGCCTGCCGAACGCCACTTTCGTTTCAGATAAAATTTCAGCTTGTACAGGCGATAGTGCAGTACTCGCGCCAATTGCAGCAGGCTCAGATTATAAGTTTAAGTGGATTAATACACAGCCTTATCAAGTAATAGGTTCAGGCAACACCACGAAGATAGTTTCCTCTGGTACTTACAGGTTGGTAGTAAGTGATGGTCTTACTTCTTGCATAGATTCGTCACAAAATGCCTTTGTATTCACTAACAGTCCAAGTAACGGTGCGATTTTTTCTAGTCCCTCGACCTGTCAAAACGAAGCAATCGTGTTAATAGGCAATGGATCTGGAGATAGTTTGACTTACAAATGGACAACCAGTGGTGCCGGAGTATTGTCAAACGATACAGCTTCTACGGTCTCTTACCAGCCTTCGAGCTCAGACCCGCAAGTTCTCAATATCAATTTAACGGTTTCCAATCGATGCAATACTATTGGGACAAGCAAGAGCATAAGCTTGAAACCGAAACCTACGATTTCTTTCACAGTACCAGAAATGAACTTTGCAGGGGAAACGGTTTCCTTTATCAATACTACCGATACCATAAGTCAAAAATTTAGTTCGTTCACATGGAATTTTGGAGACGTCAATGGTATCAATACCTTCAATACCACGAGGCAATTCAATGAAGTCAATAATTATGTAGCTACCCTTATCGGAACTTCCGTAGACAATTGCAAAGACACCTTGTCAAAGGTATTGCAGGTATTAAATGGTCAGGTAACTTTCATCCCGAATGCCTTTTCACCAAATATTTCGCAAAAGGCTGAAGAGAATGGAGTATGTAAGGTATATGGAAGAAACATATCGGAGCTAGATTTCAATTGGCAGATATTTAACCGCTGGGGTGAAGTAGTCTATTCTACCCAACTATTAAAAGAGGCCTCAGAAATAGGCTGGAATGGAAAGTTTAAGAACAACGGCGAAGACCTGCCCCTAGGTGTCTACACCTATACCATAAACCTGAAATATTTGGACGGCAAGAAATATGAAAAGACAGGAACCATAAATATTATAAGATAATGGGGAGCTATCACTTTACTGCCTTACAACCAATAATCGATGAGCAAAAATTAGTATGAAGAAACCAATACAAATAGCGCAATGCTTATCAAGACTCTCAATCAGCGTTCTGCGGATGGGCATGATTGCGCTAGCAGTAAGCCTTTCAGCCCTTGCTTCTTTTTCTCAGGATGCCCATTTCTCACAGTACTATGCTTCAAGTTTATACCTAAATCCGTCAATGGCGGGAGTTGAGCCAAATCAGTCATTTAGCTCAAATTTTAGACAGCAATGGAAAAGTATTATCATTCCCTACGTCACCAGCCAAGTTTCATTTATACAACCTATACACTCGAAAGCTACGGGCAAGGATGTGCATCTTGGAGGAGTTGGTCTTTCGCTATACAATGACCGCGCCGGTGATGGCAATTTCAAAACAATAGGAGTGAATGTGAATGCTGCATACAACCTATACCTTAATTCCAGTCAATCTCAATGTCTCATCTTTGGTCTACAAGGTGGAATGGTCCAAAAAAGGATAGACTATACAAACCTAACATGGGGTGAGCAATTTAATCCATATATAGGTGGAGGCTATGATTTCTCTCTAACGGTCAATCCTGATGATATTGGTGTAAATATGGGCAAGGTCTATGCTGATGTCGGCGCTGGCCTCATTTATTATTTTAATTCCAAAAAACAATATAAAAATATGCCCATAAGTGGGTTTGTAGGATACTCGGGTTTTCATCTTAACAGGCCAAACGAGTCTTTTTATGACGATTATGTCGCCAAGTTGTCGATCCTTCATAAGGCGCATGCGGGCATGGAAGTTCATGTCTCGGAGAAAGTAAATATTTCTCCAAATGTTTTAGTAATGACCCAATTTGGCAGAATGCACTACAATACGGGCATTTATCTAACGTATAGAATGATAGAACAAAAAAACACTCTCAAACCAACTGACTTAATCTTGGGCGGTTGGTACAGGCTTAAAGATTCATTTATTGCTTCCGTTGGTATATCGAACAACAATTATACCTTGGGCTTCAGTTACGACATCAACAATTCCAATTTAAGATACGAAACACGAGGAAGGGGCGCTTACGAAATCTCTTTTTCAATACGGAAAATGAAAGAAAGCAAATATAGGCGATTTAATACACCTCGTATATAATAGAAAGTACAATGTCAAAATCAACTCTGCTTACGACAAAATTGAATATCAAAGTGAATAAACTATTTCTAATACATATAGCCACCTTTTTTTTAATTTCTTCTACTGCCATTGTGGCTCAGAAAAAGGATAAGGGGAAGATGTCTAAAAAAGAGGAGCAACATGAAATCGGACTCGCAGACACTTATTTTCATAATTATGAATATTTCCTGGCAGCACAAGAATATGAAAAGGTTGTAAGCGCAGATCCCGCAAATAAATATGCCCTAAATAGACTAGCCGAATCATATAGAAACTTTTTTAATTACGACAAAGCTGAAATGTATTATAAGCGTGTTTCAGAACAGGCGGCTGCCGAATACCCAGACGCTAAGTTTTGGTATGCTTTGATGCTGAAGACGAACGGAAAATATGAGGAAGCGAAAGAACAATTCAAAGCCTTTATAGATGCGAACTCTCACAAAACAAAAGCCGAAGAAAAAGAGCTTGTAACAAAGGCAAGGTTAGAATATGATGGATGTGAACTGGCTTTGGTTGAGTTGAAAAAGCCATTAAGGGATTATAATTTTGAAAATCTACCTGGCCCTGTCAACACGGCAGATTCTGAGTATTCGCCAACCATTTTCGGGAATGATTCTTCCATCGTTTTCACATCTGCCAGAGAGGAATCCAAAGGCGATAAGGAATTTGGTGGGCTAGGAGGGAAGTTTAGTGACAACTATAGATTCAAAGGCAACAAAAGGAACTGGATTACTGCGGACACCAATGATAATTTTGAAGTGGTAAATACCAAATACAACGAGAGCGCAGGGTCTTTCAACAAAGACAATACAAAGTTCTACTTTACCAGGTGCGATGAACCAGTTAAGTCATCAGGTGGGACCGAGTTTCAGTGTGCAATATATGTGACGACCAAGAAAAGCGACAAGTGGGAAAGTGCAGTAAAGTTAAATGAAAACATAAATGCCAAAGGCCAGTGGAATGCGCAACCTTCTATCTCGCCGAATGCAGATACTTTATATTTTGTATCAAAGCGACCGGGTGGCAAGGGAATGCATGATCTATGGTTCTCTATCTGCAAAGGCGACGACAATTGGGGTGCGCCCCAGAACCTTGGCGATAGCATCAACACACCATACATAGAAATGTCTCCTAACTATTATTCAAAAGAAAAGATGTTGTTTTTTGCTTCCAATGGACACAAAGGTTTCGGAGGCTTAGATATATTTAAAACACAAGGCCCAGCTTTTACAGTCATTAAAAATACAGGCTTGCCGTTCAATTCAAATAGGGATGATTTTTATTTTGTTGTTGGAAAGGAAAAGGGATTTCTCTCTTCTAACCGTGAAGGCGGTATTGGCAATGATGACATATACAGATTCAATCTTCATGGCAAAGATGCTGTCATCGCTATGATAAGCAAGGACTCGCTAGAAAAATTTCAAAGTGTTGCCATTGAGGGAAGGCTGTTAGAAGAAGATAGCAAGAAGCCGGTGGAAGATGTTGAAGTCTTGTTGAAGGACAAAGATGACAAGACACTCAAGAAGACAGTGACCGATGAAGGTGGAAACTTTAGATACGATAATCTTCCTACCGACAAGGACTATAAAATTACATTGAAAGACAGCGACAAGAGTCTTACCACAGAGGTGAAATATGTTACCAAAGACATCCATGTAAAAGGCTCCGATCAAGCTGCAACAAAAACGTTATTTGAATCACTGTTTTTTGATTTCAATAAATACGACATACGTCCTGAGGCTAAGAAAATACTAGACGAACTGGTTGCCTACTATAAGAAATACCCACAAATACAGATCGAAATGGATGGCTATACAGATGCGATCGGCACTGACGCCTACAATAAGAAGTTGTCTGAGAGTCGCGGGAATGCGGCTTTGCAATATCTTATTCAAAAAGGAGTCAAGAAGAGCGCACTCGTAGTCAATGCCCAGGGGGCCGGCAAGCCTTTGGCGACCAATGCGAACGAGATGGGAAGACAGCTAAATAGGAGAGTCGAATTCTCTATTCTAGGTGGACCAGGGTATCAAGCCAAAGCAATGGTTTATGTAGTGGAGCCAAAGATGAATTTATTCCAAGTGGCGAAAAAGTTTCACATGAGTATCGATGAGCTCAAAGAGCTGAATGCACTGGAAGGCGAGAATGTAACGGCCTACAAACCCCTACGTGTAAGGCGTACAGGTGATGAAGATATTATAGCCCCTATCACTATTTCACACGTCAACGATGTGCCCTCGGATACTCATGTACAAGGCCATTCGCCTCAATCAAATTCCTCGGAAACTGTTGCCCATGTCAATACCAACCAACATCTTGGTGATGATCAGGATTTTTATATTGTTGAACCGTTAAATACCCTCTACTCGATTTCCAAGCAGTTTGGAATGACACCGGAAGAGTTGAAATCTATGAACGCCATCAAGTCGAATAGCATTCACATTGGACAAAGACTAAAGGTAAAAAAAGGAGCAGACGGTGCCACAGCTACAACTACCTCCAAATATATTGTAAAAGAAGGTGATACTATGTTTTCCATCGCCAAGAAATTTGGCCTTACACTAGAAGAGCTGAAAACCCTTAATGGGCTCGATAATTTTACTATTTACCAGAACATGGTATTGAAAGTGAAAAATTGATGCTATTTGGAAGCATACATATTTGGGCGATTGCCGAGAAAAGTCGGCACCGAGCTGTACGCTATTACTCCTCGCCTCCTTCGTCGCTGTGGGGTAACCGCTTCCATCCCTATCGCACGATATCTAGTTTTGATTTAACTAGCCATTTGTATAGTGAGACCTTAATATGTTATTTTTAATACCAAAGTTTTTTTATTATAAGCATTAACCATGTCTTTCTACGGTTAGCACTTTTCTATTCTTTTATATAAAAATATACAGAAGCTTCAAGCATAAGCTGGCGCTTTACTCCGCTGCGTTAAGATTTTCTGAAAAATAAAATTTTAAAAGCAAATAGGATTATATAAATAGATAATTGTATGATTGCTATAAGTTTACCTCCGTATCCGCTACAAACGCCTGATGTGACAAAATGTGTAACGTTTCCGTAGCGAGCCGAGCAGCGTTAGTCCTTAATAATTTGTTGCCGTTTATTTTTTTTAATTTAAAATGGTTTAATTTTGAAAACATGATGTTACCAAAAGAAGGGAAACATATATGTTTTTAATCACTATAAACTTTAAAACCATTTACTATGAAAAAAAAATTACCGTGTAAAGTCTTAATATTTTTAGGCTTGTTTATCTCCATCATTCGGTTAGAAGCACAACAAAAGGATACCCTGCTGGGGTATGAAAGTTTTTTAACTCAACCTCGACCTTTGGACAACGCGCCAGGCGGCAGAGGTTGGAATCAGTCTTGGTACGTTCAAAATGGCGATGTTTCAATCCCAGGCTATCAAGTAGTAGATACTGCTAAGTTGACTTATCCAGGTCTAAAAGTGACGGGAAACTTTATAACCGGTGGTAGAGCTTATCTGACAGCCGGCAGAACCTTTGATGTCAGTGAAGCGGGTCCCTTTAAGGATTACATAAAGGTAGTTGATGAGCAAAGAAAGATTGGAAAAGAAGACTCGACTATTTGGGTAAGCTTTCTTTTGAAAACGACCGTCAATAGGCCAGAATCATTTCATGTGACACTAAGTGCAGGAAATTATTTAGATCCTAAGAAGGTATTTGCAGGCTTTGGATGTTTTGGTGATTCTTCTAAAGTTAATAACGAATTAGTTTGGACATTAAGAGTGGATACTAATTATTATAGGACAGCACAACCAGTTGTATTAGGTCAAACTGTGCTTGCAGTTATGAGAATTAAATTTTCAGCAGTGGATACTGTATCCTTATTTCTTAACCCAACAGGAACACAAATTTCGTCAGGATTGGCTCCAACCGCTTTCAACGCAAGAGGAGTTACTGGCAAGAACTTGGGAATTGAGTCTTTAGCTGTACTTTTAGGCAACGGACCTAAAAATGGCTCCTTTGACGAATTTAGAATTGGCAATAGTTTTAGGAGCGTTGTTCCTGTTGCTGATATAACTTTACCTGTCGCCCCGGTCGCAGTCGCTTCAAGTCCTTTTGGTAACAGCGCTGCTGTGTTAACTTGGGAGAAAGGTATGGACAACGACAGTATTTGGGGTTATTTTGTATTCCAAAATAAGGTATTAATAGACACAGTCTTCAGTAAAGAAAGAACCGACACAATTGTTGGACTTACGCCAGGGGCGACGTATACATTTGGAATTACAGCTTTTGATGCATCTGGAAACCTTTCAAAAGACACAACATTGACCACCATTACTCTGCCATTGGTTACAGATTTAGCGAGATCGACCTCAAGCGAAGGTGTCGCGTTTTTCCCAAATCCAGCTAATCACAAAATTTCTTACAAAGTAAGTCAAAACATTGGAGTAGGAATGGTTTCAATCATCGATCAAGTGGGTAATGTTGTTATTAATCAATCAATAGATGGCATTGCTGACGGTAATATTGATATTTCATCATTGTCAGCAGGTAGTTATATACTTTTAGTAGAAACAGAAAAAGTTAGCTACCACCAATTGATGTTGAAGCAATAATTATAGGAAGCCTTAGAAAAAAGGGAGCTTCGGCTCCCTTTTTTATTGATACCCGATTTATAATAAACTATAATTAGGATGTTTGCCAAAGTGCCCTTCTATCTCTCGATCAATAATTGGTTGTTGGCTAACGGTTAATCGCAAAGTTGATTTGGCACAGCAGCTTGTGATTTGACTCCAAAGAGGTTATCGTCTTATTTAGTTTAGTGTCCTCAAGGTAATAGAATACCTCACTTTTTTGACAGGGGCTATACTGTGTTCCCACTCAGATCGAGAAGCGCCTTCCATTATATAAAGAGAACGTTGCGCAGCGGTGAATGAAATAATTGAATGGCGATCCTGTTCAGCTTTATCATAAGGACGCAAGCGAAACTTGCAGTCTGATTGTAAGGAGAGGCCTGCAATCAATTTGAAAGGAGGTGCATCCCTATGCCAATTTATGACAGAACCTAAAGGGTATTCTGTGATCAACAGTTCCACAAAATCTTGCGCATCGAATTGGAGAAGGTTTGCTACCCTATCAATTAATGGATGAAAAAAGGAGGGAATAGGCCTACTCTTGGAAATAGTCCTTTTGTCAAAATTATAATCATAGCCAAAACTTTCTACCCGTCTTTTTGCTTCGTATCCTTGGAAAAGGAAAGTATGTAGCGGTGTTTTGGATATGAAATCCAACAAGTCATTTTCTTCCTTTACCGTTATAAAATCATTGAAATATTGAAAGCCTTGCGGAAAATTTGGTTCGTTAGAAAATAACTGTGTCTGCATAGCAAAGCGAGCTTTTAAATGCCTTTCAGGCGAGCAGCGATCATTATGCCAGCTATACTCAAGCTATCAGTTATTTGGCTACTCATCACCATTTCTACAGCTTCTGACAAGGGCACTTTTCTTATTTTTAAATCTTCCGTCTCTTCAGGTGAGCTTTCTCCAGCTACCAGGTCCTCGGCAAGATACAAGGTGCCAGCCTCGTCTGTTACAGAGTTGGAGGTATGAATTCGAGAAAGTTTTGTCCAAGATTTTGCCGTATAACCTGTTTCTTCCTGAAGTTCTCTCTTCGCCGCATCTAAAGGGTCCTCATCATGCGCGCCACCCCCTTCAGGTATTTCCCAAGTGTATTCGTTAAGGGTATACCTGTACTGGCCCACCAAATAGATATTACAATCTTTATCCAATGGCACGACCCCAATAGCTTGGTTCTTCATATGTACTACTCCATAGATGCCATTGCCACCCGATGGATTTATTACTTTGTCTTCTCTGACACTTATCCAGGGGTTGTCGTAAATATCTTTTGAGGATACTGTCTGCCATGGATTTATTGATTCTTCCGTAGTCATAATTTATATCAATGCATTTCAACTTGTGAAAATATCATTTGTTACACCCAATTTGATTAAAAGCATTACAAAATTTGCGATTTTAAGTGTGCCGAGGGTCTTCTTACAAACTAAGCATTCTATGCAGAAGGCTGTATTACGAGGTAATCAGGGGATTCCTTGAGCGCATTTGTCTCGCGCCTTAATTGGAGAAGGTAGAACGATGGCACTAGGTTCATTTAGGCTATTTTAGCTAGTTTTTTGTAGATCTCAACGCTAGCTCGTTTAATTTATCATTTTACAAAAAGCGAAGCAACAGAGATTTTGGGACAGGCGATTTTTTAATAGACTATTATTTTTTTAACTTTAGTATAATATGTTGAAAGCATACTACTCAGATAAATTTATAGAAGCTGGTCTTGATGAGGCTGGTAGGGGGTGTTTGGCAGGTCCAGTAGTCGCTGCATATTGTATACTTCCAAAAGACTATTTCCATCCATTTCTCAACGATTCCAAAAAGCTGACTAAAAAGCAGCGAGACACAGTAAGAAAGGAAATAGAAAAGGAAGCACTAGAATTCTCAATTGCTGAGGTTTGCAATAATGAGATCGACAAAATTAATATCTTAAATGCATCGTTCCTCGCCATGCACAAAGCGCTTGATTGTGCTACATGCCCTCCAGAACTGCTGTTGGTCGATGGCAACAGATTTAAGCAGTACAGAGATATTCCTCACGAATGTATAGTAGAAGGTGATGGAAAATTTTTTTCGATAGCCGCTGCCTCAGTACTTGCCAAAACCTTTCGGGATGAGCTTATGGTGAAACTTTCAGAAGATTATCCCTCATACTCCTGGGAAAAGAACATGGGCTATGCTACCGCGAGCCACAGAAAAGCAATAAAAAAGTTTGGTGTTTCTCCTTTCCATCGCAAAAGCTTTCTGCAAAATACGCTTCAATTGAATTTGTTTGAGGACTAAATTTTTCAAATAACCTTAAATTTTATATTTTAGACGTTTTTATTTGATTTTTATCAAGGGAATTATGAACAAAAGTGAGCAACTTACCCATAATGAAAAAGTTACAAACATGGAAACGCCACTTTTAGGGATTAGCACTCCGAAATCCTCAACATTGAAAACCATTACTTTAAATAGCATCCACGAAAGTTTAGGAGCCAAGATGGTTCCCTTTGCGGGCTTCAATATGCCTGTAAGGTGCACGTCGGACATTGAAGAGCATAATACAGTGCGAAATGCAGTTGGGGTTTTCGACGTGTCCCACATGGGAGAGTTTTCGCTGCGTGGTGCAAAAGCCCTAGAGCTGATTCAATTGGTCACATCAAATGATGCTTCCAAACTAGAGAATGGTAAAGTTCAATACTCATGTCTGCCGAACGGCAAAGGTGGCATTGTCGATGACTTGTTAGTTTATAAAATTAAAGACGATAACTATTTATTGGTTGTAAATGCGTCAAATATAGAGAAGGACTGGAATTGGATAGCATCTCATAACACCTTTGATGTGGAAATGGAAAACATTTCCGATCAAATGAGCTTGTTTGCTGTACAAGGCCCAAAGGCCATTTTTACCCTTCAAAAGCTCACAGAAATTAAGCTTAACGAAATTCCCTATTACAGTTTTTCCGTAGGCCAACTAGCAGGAATTGATGACGTAATTATCTCAGCTACCGGTTATACCGGCTCTGGAGGTTTTGAAATTTATGTCAAGAATAAGGATGCTGCCAGAATGTGGGCAGCAATATTTGAGGCGGGTCAAGAGTATGGTATTAGGCCAATTGGCTTAGGGGCTAGAGATACCTTAAGGCTGGAAATGGGCTACTGTCTATATGGCAACGACATCGATGATACTACATCTCCTTTAGAGGCAGGATTGGGCTGGATCACCAAGTTTAATAAGAAATTCATTGACTCAGACTTGTTATCCAAACAGAAAGAGCAGGGAGTAAACAGACGGCTTGTTGGATTTGAAATGATGGAGAAGGCGATACCAAGAAGCCACTATGAAATTTGTGATGTAGCGGGAAATATAATTGGTCAGGTAACGTCTGGAAGTCAATCACCTGTCCTAGGCAAGGGCATAGGAATGGGGTATTTGTTATCTGAATTTAGTGAAAAAGGAAACGAAATATTTATAAAAGTAAGAAACAACTTACTGAAAGCTAGAGTTGTAAAACCACCATTTGTAAAGTTTTAAGATTGCACCTGCATCAGTGTAGGATGATTTAATTTTTAGTAGAATTCAATTTGTTTTATGAAGAATATTGAGGTTTGTTTGAGTCCAGAAACTTTAAATTTATACGGTGTAGAAAATAAGATCGTAGTAGTGGTAGATATTCTCAGGGCAACCTCATGCATGACAACAGGATTTGCACACGGTGTAAAAAGCATTATACCAGTTTCAACCCTCACAGAATGTGCCGAGTATAAAAAGAAAGGTTACATAGCTGCGGCCGAAAGAGACGGAAAAAGGGAAGAGGGCTTTGATATGGGCAATTCGCCCTACAGTTATATGGACGAATCCCTTGCTGGAAAAACTATTGCAATGACAACGACCAATGGCACCCTTGCCATTAAAAAATGCGCTGAAGCAAATGAAATAATAATTGGATCTTTTTTGAATAAAACTGCCATTATAAACTATTTAATCCAACAAAATCAAAATGTACTTATTCTATGCGCTGGCTGGAAGGGTAAAATGAACTTGGAAGATACCATTTTTGCTGGTGCACTGATGGAGGGTTTAAAAGGATTATTTCAAGCGGAGAACGATTCAGCATTAGCGGCGCTTACCCTATACAATGCGTCAAAATCAAACTTATTTAAATTCATCACCGCGAACTCCTCACATTATAAAAGATTAAAAAATCTAAACTTAGACAAGGACATTAAATTTTGTTTACAAACAGATATCTATCCCATAATCCCCTTTATGAAAGGAAACCATATGGAGATGATGGAGAAGGAACTAGTACGAGCAACCGCGAGCTGATTAGTGAGGGCTTGACTAAATGTGAACGTTGTTAAAATGCTAGCACCTTTATTTTGAAGGTTAGGTAATACTAATGTTCAAAAAAAAATCTTTTCAAAGAAAAGATTTTTTAATCAGAATGGCACTTATCAGGTTAGGCTTTGATTCGATAAACCCAGTCGAATTTATCTTCTACTTTACCAGTCTTAATGTCACTTAAAGTTTGACCAAGTTTATTGGACAATTCTCGCGTTGAAACGTCAGGTAAAACAAGGTCTTTGCCGTTGTAGCTAATCGCTTCTATCTGCGTGATTGTTGCTGCGGTTCCAGTACCGAATGCATCTTTCAATGTTCCATTGCTATGGGCTTGTACTACCTCGTCGACACTGATTCTTCGCTCTTCAACTTTGACACCCCAATCCTTTGCAAGCGTTAGTATACTGTCACGAGTTACTCCTTTCAAAATACTTGAAGTAAGTCCAGGAGTTACAAGTGTATCTCCAATTTGGAACATGAGATTCATTGTTCCAGATTCTTCAAAATACTTGTGCTCTTTGCTGTCTGTCCAAAGTATTTGTTGGTAGCCTTTTTCCGAAGCCAACTTGGCAGGAAGGAGTGACGCAGCGTAGTTTCCACCAGATTTGGCGTAACCGATTCCACCTTCTGCCGCCCTTACGTACTCAGTTTCTATTATAACTTTAACCGTCCCTTTGTAATATCCCGAAACCGGGCAGGTGAATATAATGAATTTGTAACCAGAGGATGGTTTGACTCCAATAAATTCGTCCGAAGCATAGATCATCGGCCTGATGTAAAGTGAGCACCCTTCTTGGGCAGGAATCCAACTACTGTCCACCTTCAATAGTTCTGTGAGACCTTCTAGAAACAGTTCTTCAGAAACCTCAGGGATACAAAGCCGGCGCGCCGAAGCATTTAATCGAACTTGGTGAGCCTTTGGGCGGAATACCATGATATCGCCATTTGTCGCTTTGTAAGCCTTCAACCCTTCAAAAATGGACTGCCCATAGTGCAACACCGAGGTTGCAGGACTCATGCTTATGTTCTGAAATGGAGTTATTTTTGCTTGTTGCCATGCATTGTTTTTGAAATCAACAGCGAACATATGATCGGCATAGACAGACCCAAATTCCAGATTTGAAAAATCGATATTATTTAGTTTGGAATTTTTTATCTTTTCTATTTCCATATTTATTGTACCCATCGCTATGTTCTTGA
>DASVUU010000255.1:0-4725 GCA_036386935.1 Cytophagaceae bacterium
TTAGAAAGGCCAATAGCGCCCTTTTCCTTCTTCAATTATCTGGTAATAAATAAGCTTACCTACTCAGACAAACAGCTTAATGACATCATCACACATGAAAAAGTGCACATAAGACAATGGCATAGCATAGATGTATTGTTAATAGAACTTGTGCATTGTATACTCTGGATAAATCCTTTTCTATTCTTTCTAAAAAAAGCCCTTAAGTTAAATCTTGAATTTATCGCCGATGAAAAGGTGATCAGCAGTGGAGTTAATGTTGTCAATTACCAATTAACCATTCTTCAAAATAGCTTAAAATCTAATTTTCATCTTGCCAATTTATTCAATTCACCTAAAATTAAACAACGTATAGAAATGATGGATACCGCCAATGACTCGAATACAAAAATCTACAAATACGCACTGGTGCTACCGTGCTTATTATTGTGTAATATCCTATTTGGATCAATGACTGTTAGAGAAAGCTATCAACCTATCTCCAGCGGTAGTGCTTCGACCGGCATAACTAACAAAGGGACTGTGAACGAAAAACTAAAGCCTTTCGAAGGGTACTATAAATTTCAATTCGAAAAGGGCAAGGACGTTTATATCAAAATTTCACAGCGAGACAAGCAACTCGTTCTTCATGAACTATTTGCCGGAAACGAGGTCAAATTTGATCAGGTAGCCGAAACGGAATTTTATAATAAAAAACAGGACTTTAACCTAACCTTTAAAAAAGCTACCGATGGAAATATTACCCATCTCTTAGCATTCAAATATGATTTATGGACGAGGGTGGAAATGCCTAAAAAAACCTATCAACCTATAAGCCTTGACGAAGCCCAGATAAACAACATTGACGGACTATATCAATCTGAAAATACAAGTAACGGTGTAGTAAAAATCACAGTTGGAAATAACAAGTTAGTCTTAGCACCACTTTGGAAGGACAACAATTTTGTCATGAATACTTCTGCAAACCATTTTTATCCGCTTTCAGACTGCAAATTTTATAATAAAGAAGTAGATATCGACATTGAAACTGGATTCAAATTTATCAAAAATGAAGCTGGAAAAATTATAATGTCAGTACATCCGGATGGGACAATATTTCATAAGATTGACAACTACACCCCTGCTAAAGAAATATCTATCCCAAATAAAAATCTTAAACGTGTGGAGGGAAAATATGCCTCAAAATTCAATGATGGCGAGGAGTTCATCCAAATAACATCCAAGGGGAATTCATTGGTCATCAAAGAACTTTGGACAAATGGAAATACAAAAGTCTATGTTCCGGAATCAAATAGTAAATTTTTTACAAAGGATGAGCCAAGTACTATAGAGTTTAATGAGGAAACAAATGGCAGTATTTCCGGTGCTGCTATTGCCTACCCTATGTCCAAGAAAATTTGGAAGAAATTGGAGTAAAATAAAGGATTAAATCTATTAACGGTCATTTAACTAATTGAGGGATTAACACCTATTATGATAAGTCCTGGATCACGGGTTGCAAATTTGATCGGTTATCCTAAATTTTTTTATGGAGATACCTTAACGGCATCTCCATTAGGTGCCTTCGATATAGAAAATACACCAATCAAGCTTGCAAAGGTCTACCCACGCAGCTAATTAATTACTAATGATAAACTTTTGGGATTTATTAGATCTGCCATTACTTACCAAAACTATGTAAACTCCATTAGGCAGTTCTTTGGTATCAAATTCGAACTTATTGGCTCCAGGTAATAAGTTAATATTGCTAGAATAAAGTTTTTTTGAAACCGTGTTCAAAAGCGATATTTCCACCCATTCAGAGGAGACAGATGTTAATTTAACGGTTATTTTATCTGATTTAGCAGGGTTTGGAAATATATCTAATGATGACACTACTTCCTGAACATCTCTGGTAGAAGTAATACCTTTGAAGGTTGCTGTCCCAAAATTTTTAGTTTCCGTCCAAGCTCTATCAAAACAGCATTGGTTCCAATGTGCCTCAGATAGCTTGGTTCCTGGAGTGTCATAATCTACATTTTTGACATCAAACCCTATCAGCCTGCCCTCTCTAAAATCTCCCTTTGGATCTGAATAGAACTCCAAATATTCCCAAGCTAATTGTAACTCCATTATATATCCATTCGATGTTTTCTTAAAACTAGAATTTGTCAGTGCTGCGTAAACCCCCTGTGGATCTTGCGGACTCTTGATCACAATTGGACTTTTCGCATCAAACAAAAGCTGAATATCATCCGGCTCATACTTCGCAGGCCAGTTGAGTGGACATTTGTCGGTCCTACTATTGGTAAGGGAAAGAAATAATTCAATGTTATCGCCTTGTACCACAGAGGCATCAATCACCTTTACTGCTACGTAAAGATTTGTAAAATCCCAAGCTAAGCCGAATGTTGCAATATTATTTAACGGAGGGCCGGGGACCACGGAAGGCGGGCATTCTAGCTTTTGAGGCTGCTGAAGAGATTTTGTGAGAACATTGGACATATCATAAACTTTATCAATCTCGCCGTCGATAATAGGCGTACCGGCATTGATCATCGCATTGTTTTGTCCAAATGCGTTCACGCAGAGAAATAAGAATGAATAAACAGTAAGATTCTTCATGGTATGGATTTAGTTGATTGTATCAAAGACCGTCAACCATGACAAGCGTTCCCAGATAATTATAAAAAAATAGTAAATTAATCCTAAACTTCAACCTTCAACCTAAGACGTTCTTAACTGCGCTTATTATTGTTTATAGGCACAAAAAAAGAGCCTGATGCTATCAGACTCTTGAATAATATGGGGCCAATTAGTTACTTCGCTGGAAGTACATTAGCTATAATAGTTATTCTAGACGTATTTGTAGGAGCGTTTGACAAAACAGTAATGACTTTGTTTTGTCTGCCCATTTTACCTTCAGAATTGAAGCTGGCTACTATCTGGCCTTGGCCACCTGCAGGAATGGGATTTTTATCCCACTTTGTAGCCGTACATCCACAGGTTGTCAAAACTTCCGAAATAATGAGAGGCTCTTTGCCCGTATTTTTATATTTAAACACATACTCTACTTTCTCCCCTTGTCTGATATCGCCAAAATCGTGAGATGGCTCCGTGAAGGTCATTTCCGCACCAGTTTTATCCTGAGCATTCACAAGAATAGAACTAAATGATAATAGAAGAGCAAAAATTATTTTATACATGATTTAGATTATTTATGATGAAGATACAATTATCCTGCCACTATAGTTTCAACTCGCTTCAATAGCCGGGGCAAGCTTCCGCCTTGAATATTTTTCAATTTTATTTATTAGAAATATAGATAAAATAAGCCACAGTGTTCCTAGCGCAAACCCAGCCATAACATCGCTGGCATAGTGCACCCGCAGATATACCCTGCTAAAACCTATAAGATGTATCAAAATGAGCAGCAGTGCAATGAGCGTGTATTTAATCCCCCTATTCTGTACCTGCTCCCAGATCAAATAAATTAGCAATCCATAAAACGAAATACTTATCATTGCGTGGCCACTCGGAAAGCTTAAGCCAGACGACTTTACTAAATGTGGCATTAAAGGCCTTGGCCTGTTGAATAGGTGTTTCAAAACTAGATTTAAAGTAATACTTCCCAAGGCGACGACTGGGATCTTTAATGAATACCAGGCATGTCGTTTAATGAAGATAAAATAAAAGAAAACCATCAAAGCCGCGCCGGCAATAAAATTTCTGGAGGCAAAAAAAGTAATTCCTTCCATAAAATCAGTCATGGAAGTACTTATATGGGCGTTCAGAAACAAAAAAACGTTCTTATCAAACTCCTCCTCACGCAAATGAAATATTTCCTTTGTAATGAATAGGAATACGAACAACGACCCAAGAAAGGCGGTCCAGATAACAATAAGTTCTAACGTAAAAAGGGTAAAAGCTGCAAGTCCTCTCCTAACAATCCTATTGAAAATTTCCACTAATGAATTTTATTGTAAACTATTGATCTAACTTTTAATCAAATGTACATAAAAAACGTAATTTCAATCTTTATGTTTACACAGGGGCTTATCAACCCTCCAAAGGCAAAACCTCTTACTTAATCAAAAACTTTATGCACAATAAGACTCTAAATTATACTACCTACCTTATTCTCCTTTTGACAATTGTTTTAGGTTGTGGCGGCAAGAAAACGGGAAAGGTTACGTCTCAATCTCCAGACAAAAAGATCCTCGTGACAATCACAGGAACGAAGCCAAACTTTGCTGATCCATTTAAGACCACAATTATTTTTGAGGCTGAGGGTAAAAAGGATGCAGTAGAAACAGAAATTTATGCAAATGAGCTAAATGAGGAAAATGTTAAAGTAGATTGGGCCAGCAGCGCTGATTGTAAAATTACTATTGACCAGCAGGACGGAAATCAAAGAAAATTCAATTTACACTACGATGCAGAGGGACTAGAGCTAGTAGAGCAACAATAAAAAAACACCTGATCAAAGTAGGATACTTTGTCAGGTGCTTTTCAAAAATCCTTTTAAGGTTTATCAAAGACGAGCCTTAAAGGTATAATTCGTAATATCAGAAATTAACACCTTTTAGATTGCGTGCATTTGATAAAACTTGATTAGGACTAGACATAATACCTCCTTTCTTTAAGTGGAACATCGGGCTATACGACATACAACCGGGATAACTTTTGTTATCGTCTTAAAAATAGAAATCTTGATGATAAAGTTCAACAAACGCAACAAATAAT
>DASVUU010000256.1:0-7886 GCA_036386935.1 Cytophagaceae bacterium
GTAGCCTTATTCAAAATAAGGACCGTGGAAAATGCGTGAAAATAGGAATGGATGGCTCTTATGAAATAATGGCTTCAGGGCTGAGAACGCCTAACGGTATAGGTTTAGGCGTAGAGGATGAAATCTTTGTTGCAGACAACCAGGGCGACTGGGTGCCATCATGTAAAATTGTGCATATTAAAAAAGGATCCTTTTATGGAAGCTACTCTGTCGATCTCTACAATATTGGAAAATATATTGAAACACCGCCGGTGGTCTGGCTCCCACAAGGCGAGATAGGCTTGTCAGCTTCTCAGCCTTCGGTGTTGAACGATGGCCCCTACAAAGGTCAAATGATCCACGGTGATGTAACCCATGGAGGCCTTAAAAGAGTTTTTGTAGAGAAAATAAAAGGAGAATATCAGGGTGTTGTTTTTCCTTTTTCTCAAGGATTTTCGGCTGGTATCAACCGTATTTGCTGGGGACCTGATGGAGCGCTTTACGTTGGTGGGGTCGGCTCGACGGGTAACTGGAGCCAATATAATAAAAAGTGGTATGGGCTACAGAAGATAAAATATACCGATAAACTAACTTTTGAGATTTTAGCCGTGAGGGCAAAGGCAAATGGTTTTGAACTAGAATTCACAGAGCCGGTTGGTGGAAAGTCAGGAAATGACGTAGCTGCATACGAGATACAGCAATGGCAATATGTCCCAACCATGGAATACGGGGGGCCTAAGGTGGACCTTGAAGGCCTAAAGGTTGAAAGTGTTAATTTCTCGCCAGACCGAAAAAAGGTCTTTCTAGAGATACCTGGTTTAAAGACGGGTTATGTGCAATCCATTTCAATTCCTGGCGCCTTTCAAGGCGCTTCCAAGCAAAGTCTTTGGGCAAACATTGGATGGTATACCCTTAATAATATCCCTATCGAAAAAGGAATTGTAACGGCAGCTAAAACAACGTCTGCGGTAGGCACTGTGCAAAAAAGCAAGACACCGGTTGTCACACCAAAGCTACCAACGGATCCTTATAGAAAGATGGAGGCTTCCGAAGAAAAAACCGAAATACTTACAGGAAGTAAATTGATAAAACCTAGTGGCTGTAATACCTGCCATGCACCAGATCAAAAAATCCTTGGTCCTAGCTTCAAAATGGTAGCCCAGAAATATGCCAATGACCCTGCGACCCTCAAAAAATTGACGGAAAAAATATATAAAGGTGGAGGAGGTGTGTGGGGGGAATATGCGATGGCGCCTCAGTCACATCTGAAAAAAGAGAATATCACTAAGATGGTTAGGTACATACTTTCTTTGAAGTAGTTTGATATAAACGACATGCTAAATTATAACTAGACAAACCGACTACTCGCGTTTGGTAATAATAAGTTAAACTCAACAGTGGGTCACTGAGACAGATGGGTTAAAGAGTTTGCACACAAATACATCGATGGGGAATGGTATGAATGTTAAAGCTAAATATCTTTATGCATCCCAACCCGCCTGGTTCTATTAATTCCAAACTCCAAATCAAGAGCAAATTTAGCCTGAATGCATCGTTCACTTTGCAGTTTCTATTTTTAGATACTCATTGAGAGGTGCGGTCCTAAAGCTTACGTTGTTAATGACTGCACCTTCTTGGCAATCTATGTTATTTAGCCAGTAAGTAGCTGCTACAAAGCCAACAGCCATTTTTCCTAGGGGTAAAGTGGGATTCCTTGAATCAAGGGCTTAGGAACGCAGTTTTTAGTTTTAACAGATTCTTAAAAAGTATAGTATCTTGGTGCCTTCATTCAATTAAAAATTTTAAATAAAAAATATGATTATAGCTCCCAAAATAAGGGGATTTATCTGTTTGACAGCCCACCCCGCGGGATGTAAAGAAAATATCCTTGATCAAATTAATTTTATAAAATCACAAGGAGCTACGGAAGGTCCTAAAAAGGTTTTGATAATTGGCGCATCTACCGGTTTTGGATTGGCATCGCGAATCACAAGTGCCTATGGATCTAAGGCATCTACCATCGGTGTTTATTTCGAGAAACCGCCATCTCCAGGAAAGACGGCATCGCCCGGATGGTATAATACTGCTTATTTTGAAGAACAAGCACACAAGGATGGATTATATGCCAAAAGCATAAATGGCGATGCGTTTTCCTCGGAGGTAAAGAGAAAAACCATAGAACTCATAAAAAAAGACTTAGGTCAGGTTGATTTAATAATTTACAGCTTAGCATCCCCTAGAAGAACGCATCCTACAACGGGTGTACAATATAATTCTTGTTTGAAACCAATAGGGAAAGTCTTCACCTCTAAAACGGTTGATTTCCATACAGGAGTTATTTCGGATATTAAGATTGAACCGGCTACAGATGTCGAAATTGAAAATACAGTAAATGTGATGGGCGGTGAGGATTGGGCAATGTGGATAGACGAATTAAAAGAGGCCTCTCTTCTTGCTCCTGGTGCACTAACCGTTGCCTATTCTTATATCGGACCTGATTTAACTTTTGAAGTTTACAGGAATGGCACCATAGGGAGGGCTAAGGACCACCTTGAAGAATCAGTAAATGCTATTAACAAGAAACTGGAAGATATTTCAGGAAAGGCTTATGTGTCGATAAACAAAGCTTTGGTTACACAGGCGAGTTCCGCAATCCCAGTAATTCCTTTGTATATCTCGTTGCTCTATAAGATTATGAAAAAGCAGGGGCTTCACGAGAATTGTATACATCAAATATCAAGGCTTTTTAAAGAAAGGATTTATACCAACAAGGCTGTACCAACAGATAATAAAGGGAGGATACGCGTAGACGATCTAGAAATGCGCGACGATATTCAAGCTGAAATTGCAACGTTATGGCCGAAGGTAACGACAGAGAATCTTCAAGAACTGGGCGACCTTGTGGGTTACAGAAATGAATTTCTGAGTCTGTTTGGCTTTGGAAATGAGAAGGTAGATTATGATAAAGATATTGACGAAATGGTTTCTGTACCTGGGTTGGTAAGCTAAGGGATATTGGAGGAGTCTCTACGGTTCAAAAGATTATCACCGCTAAAATGTAATGATCTATCTACAGTTTATCAGCAGATCTATTTTAAAACAAAGGTACTTCTTGTGTTCAGGAACTTTATTTAACTTAATAGTCAATTAGGTTTGAGAAGTCCATGCCTCCCATGGACTTTTTTTCTATTCCTCTTTCGACCTGATTTGTTGTATGTAAACAGGCCCCATTAACCCTGAAACTTTTAAAGGCGAATCCGCTTTTGGACCGTTTATCACCCAAGTTTTTCGCTTTTTTTCCTCTTGGCCGGCGTCGAAAACAAGACGATTGAACCAAGTGCTTGTCACTTCTATCTCAAGGTTGTTCTCACCCTTTTTTAAAGCCTCGCTTATATTCAATCGGTAAGGAGGTGCCAATAGATTGCCCGCTTTTATTCCGTTAATGGTCACGGAAGCTACCATATCAACATTCCCCAAATCAAGGATGTATTGATTGCCTGCCATTTTTTCTTCGATTTTGAAGATCGTTCTGTAGGTGGCACTTCCCGCAAATGCTTTTCCTTCTGGCGAAACCGCAAGATCTTTCCATGGCTTCAATTCATTCACCTGTATGGGGGCCGTAAATCCCCAACCTTCCGGGAAGGATATAGTCCACTTCCCCGAAATTGGCACAGATGAGACGATTTGATCCGCTACGTTATTTGATACTGCAGCCCTTGTATGATCGAAAACGACGAAGCACGAGTTTGACTTTAAAAGACTAAGATTTATTATTGTTCGGTCGCCGACTCTGCGGCTTGCTACAGATTTTGAAGTTCCCGTGGCCGGATCCCACAACTCTACATATCCGTCGTTCCGGAAGCTTATCTCGCCGGAAAAGCCTTCTTCCTTAGGAGCAGAGACAAAGTACCAGTCTGCCCCGTCTGTCTTCCGGTGGGACCACAATGCGCCGCCTGCAATTACGTCTGGTGTTGCCTTTAATTCGTTTAGTGCGTTCTCAAGTGAAACCCGCGAAAAAACTATTCCTTTCCTCAATTTTCTCATGCCGGTAACTTTCTCGCCCCAAATATTTTTAACCATTGCGTCAAATCGATTTTGTGCCTCCCCTCCTCCCGACAGTGTTGCAAGTCCTTCGGGAGCTGAACCTACGATCGTTGCACCCTGCTCCGCTAAGGAATATATCTTTTCAAGTGTTTCCGGAAGCATCCTCTTTGCATCCGGCATCCATAACAATCGATAACTTATCCCGTCAGGCGTCATTAACATTCCGTTTTCAACCTTCAGTCGATTCAGCAACACGTCGGGATTACAGTAATCATATTTATAACCGGCAGGGAAATCCGCGTTTTGGTCAGGCTTATGATTTATTTCGTCACCCAAGTACCACAAAACATCGGACACAGGTTTCCCTCTTTCGAGCATATAGGTGCACCTGGCAAGATAGTTGTTGAAATCTGGCATAAATTTCCACCAGGTTTGTCCTCGTAAAAACGGAGTGCCTATCCCACCTCCGAAAGTTGTGCCTGGCGGAGCAAAAGGCTCTTGGGGATTATGGGTGTAGGTATGAAATACAAAGTGACTTACGCCCTCTGCTGCATTGACGTTTGCAACTTCACGAAGCATTCCGAAATGTTCATCCCAGGTTAGTTCGACGGAGGTAAATGCCTCGGCCGCCACTCGCGGCTTGCCATAGATCCTGGCTGCAGATGCAGTAGGTTTAATGGGTTTAAAGTTGAGCGAACCAACAAAATTCTTGCCCAGCGGTTGCCAAAACTCGCACATAGGAACGTCGGCGAACTTAAAGTATTCGAGTATATCGCCTGGAATAACATCACCTGCAGCAGTCTCATAAGTAACATTCAACTTATTTTGATGAGCCAAAGCAGCTATTTCACCATAAAAGTTGTTAGTGTACAGGTCGTTTAGGGTTTTTCGCCAGTCCGTTAGAAACCTACTGGTCGTTTCATGATCTTTAACAACGTACCCAAGTAAAGCCGGTAACCAATTTTGTAAAGAGTATTTCGAAACCCGCTCAAATTCTTTGTCCATCCCCGGAGTCCAGCTTTGTGTGTGGCACTCCCAACTGTCGATCAACATGCCGTTTAGCAAACCTCCTGACAGAGGCCCACTTTGCCCCGAAAGACGACCGATGTAGCCCGCGAAATGGGCGTCAGCGCCGAACTTAGCAAGCTTATTGGTTTCCCAACCCGTTGCCTCGGGTGGAGCAGGCCCGTTTTTTTCTCCAGCGTTCACGTGGCCGAATCTGAGAACTGTCCAATTGCCCTTAGGAGCGTTCCATGTCAGTTTTCCTGTTTTGCTCATTTGCGCGGATAAATTCAAGATCTGTTCGGGTTTAATAAAAGCCGCCTCCGATTGTTGAGGATGCTGCCCATTTCGTAAAATACTTCTTAAGGTCCAACCGGCCTCTGATTCCCAATTATTTTTTCTAGCAGCTGAAAACAGTCGAAGTGATGACAGCTCCATATAGTGCTTGTTCTGGATAGAAATGCGGTACCTTCTTATCCCGCCTAATTCCGAACATGCCAAGGTGATGGGTTGGATATCTTGCCAATTAGATTGAGGCATGTCTACATCTTTCAAAATATCCTTTACTTTTCCGTCAGAGCTTATTCCCTGTATGCTTACCCTTACCCCTGGATTATAACTTTCGGCGTGATTGAAACTCTGAACACTGGAGAGCTCGACACTTCGCAACACGATGTCTTTGGGAAATGCAACCTCTATCACATAGGGGTCACCTTGATTTGCCGGGGGCAGTTTTATAGGGTCCTTGCCCTTTCCCGCGAAGTAGGGCGTCAAATCCGATTTTATATTACTTGTGATAGAGGAAGGTTGTAACGGCTTTCCAGAGTCTCCTGCAGGCGTGGGAAAAGCAATAACGGTTACATCTTTGTAATCTCGCCACTCTTCGCTAATTCCTTCACCCGGGGGTAGCAATTGATTGACGATCTTTCCGCCACTAACATCCGTGCGGCTCCAGGTCAAATTGCGCATTGCATTCGATGGCTCTATCCACGGGCCGCCCGAGGTTGCCCACCCGGGAGTATTGTTCATTAAAAAATTAATTCCTAAGCGCTTGCACTCTTCAGCGGCGTGCCGAACAGCTTCATCCCACTTTGGACTTAAGGCGGGTATTTGAGGATCAACGCCGGGCCAGGGGCCGCCGGCTTGCCCGTGAAACAAATGAATCGCTGAAAAACCTGCTTGTGCTATTGCTTCAAGATCTCTTGTGATACCTTCCTTAGAAACATTTCCCCCAATAAAATGAAACCAGGTTGCGGGCCTGTAAGTTTTGGAAGGGGTAGCAAAGGACTCTTTATCATGCTGCCCGAAAGGTTGATTAAGCTCCGTTGCTGAGGGCAGAAAGGGAACTCTATCCACTTGTGCGGTGGCACTAAAAGCGAAAAATGCTGCGAAAGCTAGGCTTGCGCGACTAATCGCCAAACGAGGCTGTTTTGCAACCCTGCTTTTTAAATTTGTATACATAAAATTTGATAGCTATGAATTTAATGACTGAAAATGCAAACTATTTTTGTGAAATCACAAATGCTATCACTTTGAAAAGGAAAATGAACAGACAATTTGGAGATACCACAACCTTAACAAATAATTCAAGGACACGTTAGTATTTAGCTTGCCTGTTTATATGGGTCTTTTACTCGGCCAATATCCTGTTCATTGCTAACAGCAGAATTCAAACGATGAGCTGAGTGTTTTTTTTAAAGCTTGGAGATTAAATTGAATCATCGATAAATGATGACAAATTTTTTATAGATAAAAAAGGAAATTACATTATCGTCGAATTTGACGAGAAAATTAAAATAATTTCCAGAATTTATAAAGGAAATTTCAAAAGATGAAATTTAAAACTACTCGAAGAATCAGAAATAAACTAATTAGATGATATAGGGCCCTAAACCCCCTAAAAATATAATTAATTTACTTTAAAGAAATTTAGCTATCAACAAATAAACCTACCATAACAATGTGCATATTCCGTGTTGGCATTCCTAAAATAAGGAAGACCAAAGCGTTATAGGTCGTACCGTTAGGTTTCAATATAAATACCGGTGAGAATTCTTTAATAACCTTTTGGAAGTAACCAAAGCTAAAGAATTTACTTTTTTAAAATTTTTTGGGCATTGGTATAATATATTTTCTTAAGTATTAGATCAGGCGTGTTGATTCCATAAAGAGGGGTATACTTTTTAAATTCATACTCTGCCGCAGAAAAATTTTCGTCCTGAGTTTCCAAAATTCTATAGGTAAGTTGGTACATCGTTGGGTTATTTCCTAGATCACTTCCATAAACAATTTGGTCCTGACAATCTGTGAAAAACTTAAGGGCGGCCCGCGGAGTTTTGCTCAGTGAAAAGAACCGAGCGGAAATATCGACATACATATTTGGATATTTTTTGAGAAGTGCCGTTAGTCTTCCCAAATCGTGTGTCAAATTTGCAAAATGACAAACTACGAATGTTGTATTGGGATGGCGTTTTATCACCAACTCTAAATCTTGTATATACTTATCGAAGTTTTTATTCTTCTTAGCACTATAGTTCTCAGTTAATTCTTCATTGTGATGGTCGAGTGATAAAAAGCTCCATACAGGATCGGCAACATGTATGCTCACAGGCATTTTTAACTCACCACACTTGTTTAGTACTGGTATCAATTTAGGATGGCTCCATGAGAACACCTTGTTTGTATCTTCATCGCCACTATAGACAAGCTCTCCTACACCTCTTGCTCCTTTTTTATAGCATCTTTCTAACTCCTTGACAGATTTCTTTTCGAAATCAGGGTTACTGATTGTTTTTAAGTCGAGTCCACACCAGAGTTCAAATACAGGGTATTTAGAATAAATATTAAATAAGCTATCGAAT
>DASVUU010000257.1:0-6528 GCA_036386935.1 Cytophagaceae bacterium
GCTCTATGTGGCCACCCTTTGAGTTTGACATCACCCCTTTTGCCACGGCAGGAAAAAACACGCTCCAGGTAAGTGTAGGTAATTTATTCTTGAATCAAATGAGGACTATTGATAACATGAGTACGAATCGGCTTGGCAAGAGCAAAGTTGTTTGGCCTCGCGGCAAACCTCTATGGAATGAATATGATGCAGGAATTAGCGGACCTGTGAAACTTAGAATAGAGCGTTGAAACTGCGCCATAATAATATTGTAGGCTTCCCATAAAACTTTTATCAAACTATCGGCTTCTATTAGCATTTGTAACCTGCCCTGCCTAGGTTTTAGAACAATCTATGCAATGAGGGTACCCCACTGGTCTAAGTTTAGCGAAGCGTAACTTTTAGCCAAAACGAAGTAAATTTTTAACTTACGATAAAATTGGCAACAAGGCGATCCCCCCTCAAAATCTGTGGCACTTCTGTACCAGTGATTTTCCTCAATAGTCCTAGTTTCCCAACAGTGATTGACAGAAGTGGAGTTTGACATGTAAAAAAATCACCTCTTCAAATACTCTACTAACTTCACCACAGCCCTCGCCCTATGACTCATCTTATTTTTTTCTTCTATTGTCATCTCTGCAAACGTCACCTCTAAACCTTCAGGTCTAAAAATTGGATCATAGCCAAAACCCATTGCCCCCTTTTTCTCCCTGATAATTTCTCCTTCGACCGTGCCAAAAAATTGGCGGTACTCTCCATCGAGAACAAGCGTTATGCAAGTTTTAAACGCTGCTCGTCTATTGTCTTTATCCTTTAGATTCTCGAGAAGCAAATTCATATTATTCTCCGCCAAACATTCAGGCCCTGCATACCTAGCAGAATAGACTCCTGGTGCACCATCGAGGGCCGCAACTTCCAGCCCCGTGTCGTCCGCAAAAGAGTTTACCTGATACTTTTCATATACATACGCGGCCTTTTGCCTAGAATTCTCTTCTAAGGTAACTCCTGTTTCCGGCAACTCTTCCGTGCAACCGATATCTTTCAGGGATAGCAACTCTATTTCCTCTCCCAGCAGCTTGCGTATTTCATTTACTTTTCCTTCGTTATTTGTAGCAAAACAAAGTTTCATAGCTATACCTTTTTAGTTTATAGAAGGCTCGTTAAAGCCTTTGATCGAATTTTTGGGCAAAGGTATTGTACAAAGCACTTTTTTGCTTACTTTTGCAGTCCTTTTATTTAAGATGGACGTGTTCCATCGCTTAACAATTTAGATTATGCCTGTAAAAATCAGACTAACGCGTCGTGGACGCAAACAAATGGCAATGTACGATATCATCGTAGCCGACTCAAGATCTCCTAGAGATGGTAAATTCATTGAGAAATTAGGAACCTTCAATCCAAACACCAACCCTGCCGCTGTTGAACTAAACATCGAAAAAACTTTCAAGTGGGTAATGAATGGAGCACAACCAACTGACACTGCTCGTCACATCCTTTCTCAAAAGGGAATTATGTTGAAGAAACATTTGCAAGTAGGTGTGAACAAAGGTGCTATCACTCAAGAAGCTGCCGACAAGAGATTTGAAGATTGGCAAAACCAAAAAGAAAGCGCTGTAACTCAGAAAATTTCTGACCTTGCAGGTAAGAAAGACGCTTCCAAACAAGAAAGACTTGCTGCTGAAGTGAAAGTAAACGCTGCTCGTGAAGATGCATTGAAAGCAAAAAGCGCTGCTGCACTAGCCGCCGCTGCTGCTGCTGAAGCTCCTGCTGCTGAAACAACTGACGCTACTGAGCCTGCTGCTGAAACAACTGACGCGGAAACTCCATCTGCTGAGGCTGAAACTACAGCTCAATAAATAATTTATGAAGGAGGCTAAGCCTCCTTCATCTACTTTTCCAATCCTCCAGCCATAGCCATTAATAAGCACCATTTAAACAACTCTGTTTTTTATGAATAAAGATGCTTGTTTTCATTTTGGACGAATTATCAAAGCACATGGCATCAAAGGAGAAGTTCTTATCAATCTTGCCGTCGAAGATCCCTCAAATTTTAAAAAATTAGAATCAGTCTTTGTTGAACTGAATCAAAAGCTTGTTCCATTTTTCATAGAAAAAATCACCTATACCTCTCCCACCAAATGCATTATTGCCTTTGAAGACGTAGGATCATTGGAAGATGTAGAAGATTTACTCAATGCCGATATTTATCTACCCCTCACCTCTCTCCCTTCGCTTAAAAAAGGGCAATTCTATTACCATGAAGTGCAAGGGTATCTTATAGAAGATAAATCATTGGGCGAACTAGGGACCATTGTAGCAATTGTTGAGACAGCAGGTCATGACCTAATATGCATGGACTATAAGGGTACGGAGGTTTTAATTCCCCTTACCGACAACATAGTTCTTAGCGCGGACCATGACCGTAAAAAGGTCTTCGTAGATCTACCTGACGGTTTAGTAGAAATGTATACTGGGGGAGATGACCAGGAAGAAGGAGAAGAAGAGGAATAATCTATACCGTTCTACCCCCATGAGAATAGATATCATTACGTGCCTACCTAAATTATTGGATAGTTTTTTTGCACAATCCATTCTGAAGAGAGCTCAAGACAAAAATTTAGTAGAGCTTGTCGTGCATGACCTTCGGGATTATTCCCCATTCAATCATAGACAAATTGATGACTATGCGTTTGGCGGTGGTGCTGGTATGGTAATGATGATAGAACCAATTGCCAACTGCATAAACAAACTGAAGCAGGAAAGAGAGTACGACGCCATCCTATACATGACTCCTGATGGTGAAAACTTCTCGCAAAAAATTGCAAACAAATTCTCTCTTTTTGAAAACATTCTAATCCTTTGTGGACACTACAAAGGGGTAGATGAAAGGGTGAGAGAGAGGTTCATTACCCATGAAATTAGCATTGGGGACTATGTCCTTTCCGGCGGCGAGCTGCCAGCAGCCGTGGTGTCTGATGCCATTATTCGGTTAATACCGGGAGTTTTATCCGATGAAACATCTGCTCTAACGGATTCCTTTCAGGATGAATTGCTCGCACCTCCTGTATATACAAGGCCTGCAGATTACGAAGGAATGAAAGTGCCAGATGTACTACTTTCTGGCCATCAACAGCAAATTGAATCTTGGAGAACAGAAAAGTCCATTGAAAGAACTAAGCAAAGGAGACCTGGCTTAATAGAAGATTGATATGATTTCTTGGGAAGACTTTGAGAAACTAAAAATCCATGTAGGAACGATCTTAGAAGTGGAGGATCTGCCAAAAGCACGCAAGCCTGCCTATAAACTTTTAATAGACTTCGGACACTTAGGTAAGTTGAAGTCAAGCGCTCAACTAACGGTTCTCTATTCGAAAGAGGAGTTGATTCAAAAACAAGTTATTGCGGTAGTCAATTTGCCCCCAAAGCAAATTGGAAATTTTATGTCCGAGTGTTTGGTTTTAGGTATCTATGGAGATGACCAAGAAATAGTACTATTGCAGCCACAACGTCCTGTTCAGAATGGCGCCAAAATAGGCTAAGATTGTATTACCTGTAAATTTGCTGCAATACCTCCACAACCTTTTCTACCTCTTCCTCTGTATTGTATTTGCTAAACGAGAACCTTACGTGTCCTCTAGTAGAGTCTGCTTTCAAAAAATTTAATACGTGAGATCCAATGTCAGTCCCGCTAGAGCAGGCGCTGCCGCCAGACGCCATTACTTTTCTGATGTCTAAATTAAATAAAAGCATATCATTGTCATCAGAAGGTGGCAATCCCACATTAAGAACTGTGTACAAGGTATCGGACACGTTCTCAGAATTGCCATTAAAAACTACGCCGGGTATCTTCGCCTTCAATAGTTCTATCATCTTATATTTCAACTTCATGATATGGCTTCTATGAATGTCCATCTTTGAATAAGCGATTTCCATTGCCTTAGCCATCCCTACGATAGCGTACACATTTTCAGTTCCGCCCCTCATATTTCGCTCTTGAGCACCCCCATGCAAAAGAGGATCTATCCTTCGTTTATTATTAACGTACAGAAAACCCACCCCTTTCGGTCCATGGAATTTGTGTGCTGAACCAACAATAAAATCTACTTTCAATTGCTGTTGGTCATGTTTATAATGGGCTATTGTCTGTACAGTATCAGAGTGAAAGATTGCCTGATACCTTTCACATAACTCGCCGATAGCCTCTAAATCATTGAGATTTCCGAGTTCATTGTTACCGTGCATTAGCGATACAAAGGATTGCGGATTTTTCTGCAACAATGATTCTAATTCGGATAAATTAAAAAGTCCTTTACTGTTCAATGGTACAAAGCTCAGGTCGATCGTTTGTTTTTTTTGAAGAGCCTCGAGCGTGTGGAGTACTGCATGGTGCTCTATGGGCGAGGAAATGGCATGCTTCAAATTAAAGCATTTGATACCACATTGGATGGCAGTATTATCTGCTTCCGTGCCCCCCGAGGTGAAAAAGATTTCGGAGGGAGAAGTGTTTAATAATTGGGCAATCGTTTTTCTAGATTTTTCAATAGCCGCCCTTGTTTCGCGTCCCAACGAATGTATACTGGAAGGATTGCCATAATGCTTTGCTAAATAAGGCATCATGGCATCCAATACTTCTGGATCTAAGGGAGTCGTTGCGGCATTATCTAGATATATAGTCATTCTTAGACAGGATCTCCTTGATATCGCTTATAATCTTATTCGCTAAATGGTCTGCGGTAGCCAAGGTGGTAGATTCAGAATAAATCCTGATAATAGGTTCGGTATTAGATCTTCTCAGATGCACCCATTCCTTTTCGAACTCTATCTTTACTCCGTCAACGCTATTGATCGGCTGCTTTTGGTATTTGGCTTTGATCTCTTTAAGTATGCCCTCCACATCGATGTCAGAGGTCATTTCGATCTTGTTTTTAGAAATGTGATAGCTTGGATACTTAGACCTCAACATCGAAATAGATTTGCCGAACTGAGCTAGGTGCGTTAGAAATAAAGCAATACCCACTAAGGCATCACGACCATAGTGCAACTCAGGATAGATAATTCCACCATTACCCTCTCCTCCTATCACCGCATTATGCTCCTTCATAGCCGTAACCACGTTCACCTCACCAACGGCAGAGGCAAAATATTTCCCGCCCGCTTTCTCAGTGACATCTCTCAAAGCTCTCGTCGATGAAAGATTTGAAACGGTATTGCCTGGATTATTTTTAAGTATGTAATCTGCGACCGCCACTAAGGTATATTCCTCCCCAAACATGCTACCATCTTCATTTACAAAAGCCAATCTGTCGACATCGGGATCTACAACAATGCCCAGGTCAAATTGGCCCTTTGCAACTTCTGTAGAAATATGGGTAAGATTTTCTGCTAAGGGCTCTGGATTATGTGGGAAAAGGCCATTTGGCTCGCAATAGTATTCGGCAATATTCTTTACCCCAAGCGCTCTCAACAACATCGGAACTGCAATGCCTCCTGTAGAGTTTACGCAATCGATTGCAACACGAAAATTCCGCTCTTGAATTGCCTTTACATTCACCAAAGGCAGTTTTAATATTTCATCGATATGCTTTTGAATATAGGTCTCATCTAGTGTATACTTTCCTAATTTTTTAACCTCTGCATAGTGAATGTCTTTTTTCTTTTCTGAAAGGGTAAGAATTTTTTTTCCATCCTTCTCAGATATGAATTCTCCTTTATCATTCAGCAACTTTAGCGCATTCCATTGAATAGGATTATGACTCGCAGTAATGATGATACCACCACCCGCATTCTCCATCACAACAGCCATTTCTACTGTCGGGGTAGTAGAAAGCCCCAAATCAATCACATCCAAGCCTAGACTTTGCAAGGTCGATGTTACAATTTTGCTTATTACCTCCCCAGAAAGTCTCGCGTCCCTTCCCACGATGATAGTATTCTTATCAGTATTGCTTTTTATCCAGGTACCGTACGCAGAGGAAAATTTTACGACATCTAAAGGCGACAAAGAATCACCTGCTTTCCCCCCAATTGTCCCTCTAATTCCTGATATTGATTTTATTAACGTCACTTTGAAATATTTAAAGTCTTAAAAATTACATAATGGTAACATGAAGTATAAAAATAAGTTTTCACATTTAGGTAGCCCCTCTCGATACTTATTCGTTTTATCAGTTACGCAAAACAGGCTGTAAATTTATAAATTTTGACTATCAAAAACGTTAAGTTTACATAAAGTTTTAGTAAAGCAACCCAAATCTGTGTGGTGACGATTATTATACACCCACTTTCAGAATCCAGTGAAAAATATCCTACAGCCTTTAGACCCAAACAGATCTAAGAAATTAGAAGCTTTCGACAGAGTCCTGACTATTATGGATGAGCTGCGGGCTCAATGTCCCTGGGATAAAAAACAAACTATACATTCTTTGAGATACCTTACCATCGAGGAGACTTATGAGCTGTCTGACGCAATCGTCGAAAATGCTACTTCTGAAATTAAAAAAGAGCTGGGTGATCTATTGCTCCACATCATCTTCTATTCCAAAATCGCTT
>DASVUU010000258.1:0-4865 GCA_036386935.1 Cytophagaceae bacterium
TTGAGGATGAAAAGTATGTCTCGTACAGCTTTGAGTCTGGCGCCTTAGGCTATATATTGAAAACGACAGGCAGGGAAGAGTTGGTCTTTGCTATAAAGAAGGTAGCGGCCGGCGAACCATATATCTCTCATAAAATCTCACATAACCTTATTAGTAAAGGAAGCGGAATCAGGTCGACGCCACGAATCGAGTCTCATCCGGAACTTCAATTTTCTGATAGAGAATTTGAAATATTGAATCTTATTGCAGAAGGGTTCACTAACAGCGAGATTGCAGATAAAATTTTCGTGAGCAAAAGAACAGTTGAAACTCATCGGAAAAGTCTTATGGAAAAAACGAATACCAGGAATACAGCAGCGCTTATAAAGTTTACAATTGTAAACGGCATCATTAAATAATACGACCCGTATTAGGGGAACAATTTTTATTATTTGTCTCATATTCGGCAGATCAGTAAAGACAGATATTATGACACAGTTAAATACAGCGATACCTACCGAGGTACTACAGAAAATTACTCAAGACTCCGAAAAAATTATTTTCCATTATGATCTCAAAGATCAAGGTTGTCTTACTGTTCTAGGCGACTTTGTGGATGTCTGGGGCATAAAGCTCAAAGACGTAGATTTTCATCCGGACCTTTTGCTTGATTCTGTTTTTATTGAAGATAAGGAAGACGTAAAAGACATGATATCTCTACTGGCTTCTATGCCCTATGCGGCGAATATGGAGTTCAGAATAGTCAATGGAGACCAGTCACTAAGAACTATGTATGCCAGTTTGTCCTCAAATGTGGGCGAAGATGGTAGTGTAGACTGGATTGGAGGGTTGGTGGAAGACATAAGTGCAAGGAGACTTTACGAAGAAAATACCTACGAATATAGTGCCCGAAAAAATTCTGTTTTGGAAATTCTAAAGCATGACCTAAGCGGCCAGGTGGCTATGGTTAAAAATATTGCTGAGCTTCTTTTTGAAAAGGCAAAAGCTCCTGAGCAGGATTCTCTAGCGCTTCAAAAGAAGATTGGATTGATAAGAGACATATCAAAACAGTCCATAGATTTTATTATGGAAATCACAAAAGACGAATATACGTCTTCCGTCGAGATGCCTCTTAATATTACCCGCTTCGATATCGTAAAAAGGATATGCGATGTCATCGATACTTATAAATTATCCCAACCGATCATAGGCAAGAAGTTTGATTTTTCTTATTCAAACAAAATTATTATGGTGGAGCTGGATGATGTAAAATTTATTCAGGCGATTAATAATTTAATTTCAAATGCCTTAAAATTCACCAGTGAGGATGGTGAAATTATCGTAAGAATCGAAGACCGGGAAGATCAACTTTTTCTTTCTATTCAGGACGATGGAATCGGCATTCCGAAAGAATTCCACGATTCATTGTTTGAAAGATACACCATGGCGCGGAGGCCGGGGTTGAAAGGGGAAAAAACTATGGGCTTGGGGATGTCCATCGTAAAGACTATGATTGAAAGGCATCAAGGAAAAATTTGGTTTGAAAGCCAGGAAAACGTAGGAACTACATTTTATATAGAAGTGCCAAAGTCTATTGAGCAAAATTCATAGAGGCAATTGTACCCTCATTTCGAGGAGGTAAAAATGATGACTATTTGATATCAATAATTGACGTCAAATAGTCTTTTTTTTAAGAGAGATTTTTAAAGATTGTAGCCAGAGGAGTCTGCGGAATCTGAATCAATAAACATAACATAGACAGTTGCATAAAAAATTACCATGGTGGCCGCAGTGAAGACGTAGCCAAATATAAAAAACATAGTAATACAGAAGCTTAGAATCAGATAATCAAGTATTCTTTTCATAGTGATAGGTTGTAATACAAAGATCCTATGAAAATGTGAATATTCTAAGTTGAAAATATAGGTTTTATTACTCCAAAAAGAAATTTAGGTCTTTTTCAAAGAACCCAAAATGGAACTTTCAAATAAGGTTTTAAAAATAAACTAGTTAACAATAATATTTTTGTTTTTTTTGTAAAAATTACCGCACTTCTGATAATTCAGAAAATAGATTACTATCGAAAATCGCCGTTAATTTTGCATTTGTTAAAGGTTTTGTTACATAAGAGTAATTTCCTAATAAATTTATTTTCTCTACATCGTCTGCATTGCTCGATGTAGTAAGTATTGTAATTGTGGTCCTAGAGGAGTCTAACCCTAATTTGTTAAATGCTAGCAAAAAGTCAAATCCGTTGAGCACTGGCATATTCAAATCGAGAAAAATATAGGTCGGCATCGGCCGGTTTTGTTCCAATAATGCTTCAATAAATAACAAACCTTCCTTGCCGTTATTTTTTACTACAACTTCCAAAGAGGGATAGAGTTTTGAGATTATTCTTTCGTTTAGATAATTGGTTATCCTGTCATCATCAATTAGCAGCACAAATTCCGGGTGATCCATAGGGAGTTCAAAGATTGATTGATTTCTTTGATAACTGTGCATTTCACCAAATTGTTAATTTTCAATGTAATTTCGTGACGAAATAATTACGGATTGTTGATAAATAGTTGTCTAGAAAGGCTTGAATATGGGGAATGAATTATAAATTTAGTCGAATAATGCCTTCGGAAATAAACTTATCAAATGTAAGGTCGTATGAAATAACTAACATACTTACCTTATATATGCAAAAATTACAACAAGTATTACTCGTAGATGATGACGCTATCTCTAATAGTACTAACGGACGACTAATTATCAATGCTGGACTCACTTCTGAAGTAAAAGTAACTTTAAACGGCGGACATGCCATTTGTTACTTGAATCAAAAATTTTCTGATATACCAGTTGGGGCTTCTAAACTCCTAATATTGCTTGACCTAGAGATGCCGATTATGAATGGGTTCGAGTTTTTAGAATTTTACAATAAATGCAATTTTCTAAACAAAGAAAATATCTGTATTGCCGTAATGACAGATTCCTACAACGACAACGACATTGCCCGAGCAAAAAAAATGGGTGCCTTTGATTGGATACCAAAACCGCTCACGATTGAAAACCTACGAGGCTTGGTTGGAGAGCTAAACTTAGAGCCGGTGCTTGTGGAAGCGTCTTCTATACAAGCGCAAAGTCCCGTATCATCTAAAAGTAGAAGAAGAAGGCAAAGAAATATATAATGGAACAAAAGGGTGGTCGGCTTGGTTTAACGGAAGTGAAAAAGGTAAATTTTATTATAATCAGTGCTGTACTTTTAATGCTCCAATCTACCATTGTGGGCTCAGCTATTGAGGCGAAGAAGGTAGAGGTTGTGAATCATTTCGAATCAACTTCCAATGATAGTTCCCTAGATATTTTTATAAAAAGCACGTATTCGACGCTCGATTTGTCGAAAAAGGATTTAAAGTACGAAATTTATGAAAAGGCCATTGTAGGTTATTTTAATATTCATAAAAAATTTGATCTTCAAAAAAACATTATAGCCATTGTAGACTTTTCCCAGTCCTCAAAGCAAAAAAGGTTATACGTCATTGACATCAAGAATCAAAAGTTGTTGTTTAATACTCTTGTCGCACATGGAAAAAAGTCTGGTGAAGACCTTGCGGTAAATTTTTCCAACTTGGCTGAGTCCAATATGAGTAGCTTGGGCTTTTATTTAACCAGGAACACTTATCAGGGCAAACATGGACTATCATTGATTATAGAGGGCTTGGATGTCGGCTACAATACAAAGGCTGTTGAGCGCTCTGTTGTGATTCATGGCGCAGACTATGTAAGTGAGAAGTTCATTCAGTGCAATGGTAGATTAGGTAGAAGTCAAGGATGTCCTGCATTACCAATGGACGAGCACAAAGAAATTATTACTGCAATTGCTAATGGAAGTGTACTTTATGTTCATCATCCTACCTATAAATCTTGCCACAGTGATAAGTTGTGTGCAAGGGAGGTCTTTGAAAAGCAAAACATCACCATTAAAAAGTAGAGCTGGATAACATTTTTTTTTATTCCCGGTTTAACCCCTACAGGATTTAATTATAATTCCACAGATTTCGATTAATATTCTGCATTTTCCATCATTTTTTACAATTTTGGACTTACTCATATTTTATACCTTATATTATTTTTAAAATGAAAGTTGTTACGCTTACCGACAAGGAAGAAAAAATTCTGAGGAAATTATTAGATAAGAAAATGAAATCCATGCATGAGAAATACAAGCTCGTAGAGAAGGATATGGTGGAGCATGAGATCATAAAGCATAATAAAAAGATGGCTGCCATTTCAAATTTGAAGGATAGGATATAGTCCTAGCTTGGTTTAGAATAAAATTACTTGAATGAAATGTTGGAAAAGCAATTATTAGAGCACCTCTTAGCATTTGTAACGGAGAACAAGAAAAATAAAATGGCTAGGGCTTTAGACTCTAGGACCAGACACCTATCCATCATTGTGGAGGACGTCTATCAGCCACATAATGCTAGTGCTGTAATCAGGTCTTGTGATTGTTTTGGCATCCAAGATTTGCACATCATTGAAAATCGAAATAAATACAAACTCAATCCTGATGTTTCTCTAGGATCTTCAAAGTGGGTAGATATTATTAGGCACAATGCAGGCGAGAACAATACCTTGTCCTGCATCAAACAGTTGAAGGAAAAGGGGTACAAGATCATTGCTACCACTCCCCATATCAGAGAGACCCCGCTTGAAAGTTTTGATGTGAGTATCAAAAGCGCAATTTTGTTGGGAAATGAATTGGAGGGGCTAAGTCAGGAGGCTATTGACAATGCAGACGGATATCTAACTATTCCAATGGTTGGTTTTACGGAAAGCTTAAATATATCTGTCACTGCCGCTATCTGCATGCACTACCTTACGCTAAGGCT
>DASVUU010000259.1:0-4121 GCA_036386935.1 Cytophagaceae bacterium
TCACAGATGATACCGTTTGAAACAAAGTGGCCATTAAGAAATAGCAATTTTAAATTTGAATAAACTCAGAGGCCCTGATAATTTTTAGGCAGGGTAAAGACTTTTACACGTATTGCCATCTCGACTTCGATGTGGCAAGCTCTTGATTTTGATTACTATACCTTGCTAAAATAAATTTTATTAGCTAGTTAGATGTATACTCAATTCAATATAACTATTTATAAATCAATAAAATAAGATTGTTTCTTTGTCAATTTTGCAACTTTGGGTTATATTGTAATATTCTTGCTAAAAATTGAACTATTTTGATAATAGAGAGGGGTAGGATGGAAATTGGGTTATTGCAAGAGATGTGGTTGATAGTAGACTAGTAAAACAGTATACAGAAAACACAGGAGGATTAATTTATAATGAATCGGATGTAGGGGGCTTTCCCATAATAACTGCTGGTAATCCTTATGTCGATTCTGACAAAGATGGCATGGCTGACAAATGGGAAACCATATTCTCGTTCAACACCAATGACTCTTCAGATGGAAGTGAAGATGCCGACAATGATGGTTATACCAATGTTGAAGAGTTCTTGAATGGCAGCAACCCTTTGAAGACAATTACCGAGTTGACGGATTGGGAGATGGTGAACCAATCCCGAATCTTTCCGAACCCAGCCCATCATCAGGTGGTGATCAACAATGTGCCGCTGGGAGTGGAAGTAGCCATTCTTGATTTGCACGGTAGAATGCTAATCTCTTACAAAGTAGATTCTAAAAATACCGAAATCAACCTTAGGCCATTTCCAGCTGGGTTATACATGATAAAGGTTGGGACATGTGTACAGAAATTAAGAATTGAATAATGGGCGGGCTTTGAATTGACAGAATAAAGATGAAAATATTAACACGCCGTTAGGTTATTTTAATAGGAGTGCTGGAACTTGGGTTTTGCATTAAATGAAAGGGTCTTATGGGGAGCAACTATTGTCACATTCTTCAAACATTAAACAAATGATATGAAAAAGACTAAAGAAGGAATAGCTATCGTTATCGCGTCCATTTTCTTTTATAGCGCCAGCAATGGACAAACGACATATTCTTTTGTTGGCAACGGATTCAACGCAAGCAGCAAGATTATTTATTACGACTCTGACATCGCCTCCGGAGGGGAAGCAATCGGATATTTCCCCTTTGGCTATTTATTAGAAACATCTGGTGGGAATGCAGGAATACTTAACGCCATAAAAAACACCATGGGGCCATCTGGATTTGATGTCATGATGTTTGCTAGTGGGGCAGTAGGAGAAATTGATAAAATTCCAACCATATTTCAAACTTGTGCGCAATATAAAACTACCGTTATTCCAGGCACTTATAGCGATATAAATTTTGACGCCTTATTAAACAATAAAACTATTGATTACAGGAAAATGCCAGGTCTCCTAGGCTGGTACCATACGGACGATGCAAACCATGGCTATCCAGACTTTGATGCCACTTCTCACGGCTATCAGCCAAATGTGGTAGACGACAGAGACGCATTCGTAAAAGCTAAAGATTTGGGGCATATAACCTCACTAAGCTTGACGGGAGGCTGTAGTGTGGAAGAAAAAAACATGTATGCTTCCAGAGCAGATTTTGTTGGGCAACAAGACTATCCTTTTGGGCTTAGAAACGACAACTGGGAATGTTGGAACACCTATAATGAGGCGCAAAGAATAACGAGTGCGGCAAGTACTGCTGAAACGGTTCCTTATATGTTTACACAGTCCTTTACCTACGGCAATACGCCCAAATTTCCCTCTGCTAAAGAGGTTGATCTGCAAGTGTACCTAAGCATAGTCGGAGGAGTAAAAGGAATCTATTTCTATGCTTATAGAGACAACATGGAGAAAGATTACCCGGGCTTTTGGGAGAAAACTAAACAAATCAACAAAGAATTAAAGGAAAGTGAGTTTGGAAAAGCACTCCTCTATGGAAAACGAACTTCTGTCAAATCAGGCGAGAATGCAAATGGCAATTTATTTCCAAAGTATTATGGAATCTGGGATTACAACGGTACGACGTACGTGGTGGCGATCAACTTAGATCCTTTAAGAACTCTGTCCATTTCTGTCCCGTTACCACAGCTTGCCCCAAATAAGACAGCATTACAATTGTTCCCTTATCGAACTGGAAATCTAAAGTACGACAGCAACACTAAAAAACTAGCGGGTACGCTGCCAACTCAAACGGTGGAAATATATGTTCTTGATTCACCAACTTCGGTGGAGGACGAAGAGCAAAACAAGACATTTTTAGTTCATCCTAATCCTGCAAAGGGAGAGTTAGTGATTTCTGGCCACAACTTGTCAAATGCTAGCTACTCTATCACGACCATTGAAGGTAGAGCAATACAGACAGGTATCATTAGTGGTAAAATTTTGGTGGAGAGTCTAGCTCCCGGTTTCTACTTTATTAAAATCAAAACGCAGGCAGGTGAATACGTGCAGCGATTTCTGAAGGAATAGTGTTATTAATACCCTAAACAGTAATGATAATGATAAATAAGATTTGGGTTTTTTTACCAAGTTTTTCCTTTTCATTGGGGATAGCACCTTGCTTAGCCCAAACGAAAACGATCAACTATGCAGCTGATACCGTAGCACTTTTTCCAAATCCAGAACGAGGATGGGTACATAGCATCAATCCGGGCAGCGATGATAGTCCATCCCCAGATCTTGTTCTGAGTGATTTACTAAAGTTGAAATTGGGTCCAGATAAAGTGACTTTAATCAGAAAATATTACCTCCTCAAACCGTTTACAAATACAGCTATTTCCCAGGTCTTTCTAGATAAATTTCAAGAAGACTTAAACACCTGCAAGGCTGCAGGGATGAAGCTGATACCTCGTTTTGTCTATAAATGGAATCCAGGTGGTACAAACAAGGACGCCCCTTTGGCAAGTATGCTTAACCATATATCCCAAATTGAGCCCTATCTGGAAAGAAACGTTAGCGTTATTGCCTTTTTAGAAGCGGGGATGGTCGGTGAATATGGAGAATGGCATCACTCGGATTGGAACTACATAGACAATTATAGCAATGAGGTAAAATCTGACGGAATAACGGTCAGAGATGCCTTGTTGGCGGCATTACCCCAGCAGCGCTTTCTTGCAATGAGGTATATGTTTTGGCATAAATATATACATTGGGACTATCCACTTACAGAAGCCGAGGCCTATAGCACCACAACACAAGCGCGAATTGGCTATCACCACGATTACATCATGCAGAATGAGAAATGGGACTCGCCAGGTTGCGGAATCTGCCCCGTTTACGAAACCATGCACAACTACTACGCTTTAGACAGTAA
The DNA here is from genome assembly GCA_036386935.1 of Cytophagaceae bacterium. Classification (GTDB taxonomy): domain Bacteria; phylum Bacteroidota; class Bacteroidia; order Cytophagales; family Cytophagaceae; genus DASVUU01. The sequence goes on from DASVUU010000259.1 coordinate 3,348, forward strand.
GTGGGTGCCTTCTACTGGTGAACCTTGCAGTGGGGGAGAGGATAGTCCATATTATCAAAGCAATGATCCTCGTCCTCAATTAAAATCTATCCATATCAGTACTCTAGTAAACAATGCATGTATAGATTACTCATATTGGAAATCCAAACCTTGGTATGACGTTTTGACTCGCGACCTGGGTTATAGACTTGAACTTTCACAGGTAGTCGGGGAAGCTAGCATTAGAAGGGATGCTAAAATGCCTTTACAGATTACAATTTTAAATACTGGGTATGCAGCCCCCTTCAATCCGAGAAAATGCGAGTTGATCTTCAGAGATAAGATTTCTGGCGCGAAATATAAAATAGATTTAGTTGAATTGGGGAGGGCGAATGACCCAAGGTATTGGCAACCAGGAAGAAATTTAATGAAGCTAGAAATTCCTTTACCAAAGAATATCTCCCCTGGTGAATATCAATTGCTATTGAATCTTGCAGACCCTACAACTGAACTTTACGAACAACCAGATTATAGTATTAGATTGGCTAATCCAGATGTTTGGGAGGCCGCAACCGGATATAATTCGTTGAAATTAAACGTAAGGATTGACGATATTACTGGCATGCGCTTGAACAAAAGTGTTTCACAATTCACAACTTTTCCCAACCCCGCAAACACAGAATTATTTCTGAATGCTGATGTCTCAGAAAATAGTTACTATGAAATAGCCTCAATCGAGGGAAAAATCCTACAAAGCGGTGAAGCTAGCGAACATGCTATTAATATCGAAAATCT
>DASVUU010000260.1:0-2757 GCA_036386935.1 Cytophagaceae bacterium
TCCTTAGAAGAGACGAGCACGAGCATTACTTCTCTAAAAGAAATCCAGGAACGATGGAAGAAGACTGGCCAGGTTCCTGCAGGTCAGGCGCAGGCCTTGTGGGCCAATTACAACGCGCTTATTGAAAGGTTCTATAATAATCGTAGTATATATTTTGAGTTAAAGGAATTAGATAGAAAGAAGAATCTTGAATCGAAGTATGAAATTGTAGAAAAAGCAGAAAAGCTTGCACATAGTGATTCTATCAATCAAGCCATACGTGATCTCAAGGTCTTACATGAGGAATATAAACATATAGGACCAGTTCCAAAAGAGGAACAGGAAAAGCTGTGGGAAAGGCTGAAACTTGCTTCTGATGCCATCTACGAAAAGAGGAACCAACATTTTGATCAATTACGGTCTCAGCAAGAAGAAAACTATCTCAACAAGGTAAAACTTGTAGAGAAGATTGACGAACTGTCACATTTTGAATCCGGAAGAATAGATGACTGGAAACTGAAAACTTCGGAAGTACTTGCTCTGCAAGAAGAGTGGAAGAAATCGGGTCCGGCGCCGCCTGAAAAAGCTAAGGAGATTTCAAAGAAATTTTGGAATAGCTGTAAAGCTTTTTTTAGCAAAAAGAACACCTTTTTCAAAACGCTGGAACAAAAGAAAGAAGAAAACCTCAAGCTTAAAATTGCCCTGTGCGAAAAAGCAGAGGAACTTAAAGATAATGATGACTATGCTCCTTCAGCCAAGCTAATTAAAGAATTACAAAAGGAGTGGGATTTGATAGGAGCAGTCCCACTAAAGGAAAAGGAAAGCATTTTTAAAAGATTTAAGGCTGCCTGCGATTATTTTTTCAATAAGAAAAGAGAAAGTTTTGCCGAAACGGAAAAGGTTTACGAAGCAAATCTTGCGAAGAAGGTGGCTATATGCGAATCAATTGAAAAACTAGGCACTGAGGAAAAACCTAATTTGGACGAATTGAAAAGGCTGCAACAGGAATGGAACAGCATAGGATTTGTTCCTAAAGCCGAAATAAAGAACATTCTTGAAAGGTATAACAAAGGCATTAACAGCCTCCTAAAAAGTCTTGATCAAAAAGATGGTTCTCTTGATAAAGATGCAAGACTATCTTTTGAGGTTGCTGCAATGAAGAACAATCCCGACGCTAGTAAACGTTTGTATAAAAAAGAGTCAGATATACAGAGGCGGATCAGTTCATTAAAATCAGAGATCGATAGGTACAATACCAATATGGATTTCCTTGCAAAATCTTCGAAGGCTGATGCATTAAAGAAAGAGATAGGGATGAAGGTAGACGCGGCCCAAAAGGAAATGAAGCTTTTGGAACAACAAATAAAAATTATCCGTCAAGGCTAATAAAATTAGTTCAATAATTTTGAAATTAACTTTGAACGATATATTTTTGCACACCTTTAAAAAATGCCTCCATAGCTCAGCTGGTAGAGCAACTGACTTGTAATCAGTAGGTCGTTGGTTCGATTCCGACTGGGGGCTCTTAAAGACAAAATGACTTGCTGTTGATATGGCAAGTCATTTTTTTTGGAATTTAAAAATTGATTCACTCTGTTGTCGGCGGTGGCTAATGCTGTCTAAATATTGGTGATCATTTCCTGTAGCATTAAGATATTATCACGAATATATTAATAATGATAAAAGGATTTAGGATTATCGCTTATTCTTTGTGCAAGCCGTTAGCTGACTACTCGAGCAAGTAAAGATCGCACAACCTCTTTTCCTTCGATGGCCGAATTTCGTTGGGTAAGCCGATCTATTTATCTAAAAAGCTGTATTAATCAATTCGACATCCTTTAAGCCAAGATAAAATTCATAGGCCTTCCCGAGTAGAAGATGAATAAAACTAAACTCGTTGTAAACCTCTGAAAATTTGCTGATTCGTACACCCATAATTAATGGGTTCGATAAATCTTAAAACCAAAAATTTTATTAAATTTGTTTACTTTTAATTATTTATGGCTAATTTCTTTAAAAAAGCACTCGGTGTTTTTCTTGAATTCGAAGAAGATCCTAACTCACCGGCTAATCCACAACCAGTTACAGCAGATAAAAATCACACATCTCCCATTCCAATAGGGGTTGTGAAGCCTCATTTGAATCCTCAAGACATTGATAAATTTGGAAAGCACTTTGATAAGTTGTTTGAACAAACAAACTTGCCAGGGCCAGATTATTTTGAATTTTGCAAAATGATGGAAACGCTTGAAGCTCATATTCCTGATGAAAAGGCAAGAATGGCGGCGGTTTTTGCGTCTTTGGCAATACAAGGGTTGACCAAACAGAAACTGTTAGATAGCGCGACACAGTATAAGCTTGTCGTCGATAAAGATAAATCCGATTTTGATTCAGCCGTTAATGAAAAGACTCGAAGGGAAATAGAGTCAAGAAAGAAAATTCTTGATGACTTGGAAAAGAGGATAATTGCAAACTCTGAATTGATCCAAAATTTGACAAAGGAGATAACCGAAGCTCAAACACAAATTGGAACAGTAAAAAATCAAATTACTGAAGAACAAAATAAAATTGCAGCTAAATCGGGAGGGTATATGTTTGCTTGTGAGGCTATGCTGAATAAGATAGTATCAGACATTCAAAAATTACAAACTAATTTATAACTATGGAAATGTCGCTCGTACCTGGTGCTCAGGATCAAAAATTGAAATCATTTTGGAATAGACCAGGAGGTAAATTTGGCGTTATTGCAGGCATTGGAATCCTAGGCGTAATTGGGTA
>DASVUU010000261.1:0-5553 GCA_036386935.1 Cytophagaceae bacterium
TATCTCGCAGCGCCTTCAATGCCCCAATTAATTTTACATTGTCTCTTTGATGTAGACCAATGCTCGGCTCGTCTAAAATGTAAAGGACGCCTACAAGTTGGGTACCTATCTGCGTAGCAAGCCTTATCCTTTGGGCTTCCCCACCAGACAATGTACGCAAAGGACGATCGAGAGTAAGATAATCTAGGCCTACATCAAGAAGAAATCCTATTCTTTTTCTGATCTCTTTTAAAACCTCTGCAGCAATAATATTTTGTCTTTCGGTGATTCTTTCCTCTAGATTGCTGAACCATTCTGAAAGGCTAGAAATATTTAATTGCGCCAGGTCGGCAATATTTTTTTTGTCAATCTTAAAATGAAGCGATTCTTTTTTCAGTCTCGCGCCTTCACATTCAGGGCAGGTTCTAGAAGTCATATAATCTGCCAACCAATCCTGTGTTTTATCGGAGCCCGTCTCCTGTTGTTTTTGAAGAAAGTTGATGATTCCTTCAAATTTGAAAGAATATACATTTCCTCTATCGTCTTTTAATTTTGCGTCTTCATCTGCACCATAAAGAATATAACTGAGCACATCTGCGGGTACATCTTCCACTGCAGTGCTAAGGGAAACTTTATGTTTCTTAAGCAAGGCATCAAGCTGTTTGAATATCCAGATGTCCCTGTATTCACCCAAAGGCAAAATCGCACCTCTGCTTATGCTTAATGTTTTATCTGGGATGATGCTGTCTTCCGTGATTTCTTCAATTTTTCCTAAGCCCTTGCAAGTTGGGCAGGCCCCGTAAGGCGAGTTAAATGAAAAAATGTTTGGAGCCGGCTCGTCATAGGAGATTCCTGATTCAGGATCCATCAAAAACTTAGAAAAGAACTGAGCCTTGTTTCCTGTACTTGGGAGTATCATGATAATGCCTTTCCCATGAAGCAGGGCTGTTTGGACCGATTGCGAGATTCGGTATCGATCTTCTTCTTTTACCAGAATGCGGTCAATTACAATTTCTATATCATGGGTTTTATAACGGTCTAACTGCATTTTCGGAGTAATATCCACTATTTCACCATCGATCCTAGCTTTTGTAAAGCCTGTTTTCCTGATCTGTACAAAGAGTTCCTTATAATGTCCCTTTCTTCCCTTTACAACTGGAGCAAGTATGGTGAGTTTTTCCTCATCATGATTTTTAAGGATATGATTTATAATCTGGTCTTCAGATTGCCTTACCATTTTTTTTCCAGTCACATAGGAAAAAGCTTCTGCAGTCCTAGCAAAAAGAAGACGCATAAAATCATAAATCTCAGTGACGGTTCCCACTGTAGATCGCGGGTTTTTTGAAGTAGTTTTCTGCTCGATCGAGATGACAGGACTCAAACCGTTGATTTTATCAACATCCGGCCGCTCCATGTTTCCTAAGAATGATCTTGCATAGGTAGAGAAGCTTTCCATGTATCTTCGCTGACCTTCTGCATAAATTGTATCAAACGCTAGCGAGGATTTCCCGCTGCCACTAATACCTGTGATGACAACAAGTTTGTTTCTGGGAAATGTGACATCTATATTCTTCAGATTGTGCTCGCGTGCACCGTAAATTTCTATATTCTCAAAACCGGTAATATCAGGTGAGGGCGACTCTTTTTTGTTCAATCTTATAGTATTTTAATGAGATTATAAAAATACCTTGTTAAAGATCGGATGGATGCTTTAATCAACGATACATTCTTAACAAAAAAATAATCAGTTTTGATTAAATCTTTCTTAGAACTTATAAAATTAACTGAATTATAAAAGAGTTACGCTTTTTCAACATGTTTTTTATCTGTCGCCGGGGCAGGGACAGAATCACGCATTTGTGCTTTAGGCAGCGAACTGGGTTGGGGAAGAGCCAGATAGTATACCTTCCCTGGTTCTTTGATTGTCAATGAATTTTTTAGCAGCCAAGGATTAAAATCGAGCAATAACTGATAATTAATACCTCGTTTAGCAGCGAAAGTCTTAAGGTCATGTATCGTGGTGTCGACTTTTAAATAGTCAATATGGATCTTATGAGGTTTGCTCACGTGCATTTGATATTTTTTTGGTCTAGAAATAAGATCTTTCAGAGCAATTACTTTAAATAAGTACCTTGAAGTTTCATAGTTAAGATCAAGGTCATAATAAGACAATGTGCCCTGTTTCTTATAGGCCCTGTCAAGACCGTTTATTCCTCTATTAAAACTTGCAGCAGCAGACGTCCAGTTACCGAAAAATTGATGGGCTTCTTTAAAATATTTGCATGCAGCACGGGTGGAGCGCAGCGGGTGATACCTCTCGTCTACTTCATTATTTACCTCCAAGCCGTAGGAGATCGCCGTTGACTCACGAAATTGCCAAAAGCCGGCAGCACCTCTTTGACTTACGACGTTACTCAATCCACTTTCCGCAATGGCTAGATACTTGAAATCTAAAGGAATGTGTCCCGCCTTTAATACCTGCTCTATCTGCGGCATCCAGAGCCTTACATTCTTCAGTAAAAGGCGAGTGCTGGAATTATTAGAGGTATTTATTTTAAGTTCTTTATAGTAAAGTTTATAGGCCCCTGGATTCTTAAAGTGAACTTTTTCACCAGCAAAAGTAAGGTCTTTGGGCAGTTTTGGAATGAATTGTTGGTGTCTTTTTTGAAATTCCGCATCGAATAAATGTTGTCCGGATATCCTTTTGTAAAAGAAAAATCCGGACAAGCCCATAAGGACAATTAGAAACGGTATATAGAATTTCTTGCTCAAATATTAGAAGTTTGGTTGAAGAAGATACTTTGAGTAAAAGTCATCTATTACTTTTACAGCCTCTGTCGGAGTATCCACTATATTTACGAGATCCAGGTCTTCGGGGCTACAATTTATTTCCCTTTCACACATTTCTCTCTTTATCCAGTCCATCAATCCGCCCCAAAACTCTCTGCCGACCAATACTATAGGAAAGCGTCCGATTTTTTTTGTCTGGATTAGGGTAAGTGCTTCAAATAGCTCATCCAGCGTACCAAATCCTCCAGGCATAGTGATGAACCCTTGTGAGTATTTGATAAACATTACTTTTCTCACAAAGAAATGCTCAAAATTAAGGAGCTTATCTCTGTCTACATAAATATTATTGAATTGCTCAAAAGGCAATTGGATGTTTAAGCCAACTGACTTTCCATTTTCCATATGAGCACCCTTATTAGCAGCCTCCATGATTCCAGGGCCTCCACCAGTTATTACCCCATAGCCATGTCTCACAAGTTTGGCAGCAATTTCTGTTGCCATGTTATAATATTTTGTATCAGGCTTTGTGCGTGCGGAGCCAAAAATAGAAACGCAAGGGCCTATCTTTGCTAATTTTTCAAAACCTTCAACAAACTCTGCCATAACTTTAAAAACTGACCATGAGTCGGAGCTTTTAATTTCGTTCCAATCCCTGTCTTTAAAGGCTCTGCGTATTTTTTGATCTTCCTCCTGAACCGGTAGTTCTATCTTGGGTTTTAACTCTTCTTTAATCTCTTTTAAATTGTCCTTGTCTTCTTTCGTAAAATCCGGTTCTATTCTGACGCGGTTCTCTTTATAGTCGTCCATTTTATTAAAAATTTAAATTGCCGATGCTTTTTCAGATATTTTAATTCAAAAATTGATCCTGATAAAAAATAATAAGAAGAAACATCATTTATTTAAACGAATAGGAATGTGGATATGTTATTTTTATTCTTGTTATACTAGAGTTAGGTGAAATTTATTTTTTAAGTAAACTTTCTAATGCTTCCTCTATTTTTGGATGACTGAAGTTAAATCCCGTTCGTTTTATCTTCTCCGCACTCACGTTATTGCCACCTAGAACGCTTTTTGATCGTTCTGAGCCCAGAACAATTTTCAAAACAAAAGCTGGAACATTTGGCAAAATGAGAGGCTTGTTTAAAATCTTTGCGCAATGTGATATCAACTCTTTATTCGTTACCGGCTCGGGAGCAACCCCATTGTAAGCTCCCACTATTGAGCTATTTTCTATTGAATGAATAAAAATTCGGCATAAATCGTCGATGTGGATCCAGGAAATGTATTGGTTTCCCGTTCCCAAAGCCGATCCTGCCCCATACTTTATTGGCTGGACAAACTTTTCTAAAGCGCCGCCATACTCAGACAATACGATTCCAATTCTAATCTTTACGGTACGAATACCCACTTTATTTGCCAGATCTGCAGCCCTTTCCCAGTGCTTCACCACATCGGCGAGAAAGTCGTTCCCAGCTGCTGTTGCTTCAGTGACTACTTTGGATCCCGTATCATTGCCATATATTCCGATTGCAGACGCACAAACAAAAGCCTTAACCTTATTTGTCGACTTTTGAATGGATTCAATTAAAAAAGTCGTTGAATTAATCCTGCTATCAAAAATTTGTTTCTTATAATTCGAAGACCATGCTTCGTCAAATACACCTGCACCTGCTAGGTGTACGATATAATCGGCCGTTTCTATAGCTTCGGTCTCAATGGTTTTTTTGCCTACATCCCATACATAGGTCTTTATTGGTCCATTAGAAGGCTTACGGCTCAGGTGCGAAACTTGGTATCCCTTATTCTGCAACAATGCCGTAAGTCTAGTACCTACAAGCCCAGTTCCACCGGTGATCAATACATTCATAATTTTTTATAATCTTTACATACTTATACAATTGGGAGGTTATTTTGGCGGGGAAATTGTTGCCATTATTAACCTTAATAAGTTTTAAAGCACATATACCAATTGATCAGATACCCGTACTACCTGACATTAAAGTAAGATAGAAAAATTAATCTCATGAATACCAGAAATGCCTTATTAGTTGCCATCTTTTTAATGGTAAATTTTTTGTCCAGTGCTCAAAAAATAAAGATTTTAGAGTCTTCCGAGCAGATAGGTGACGTAAGCAAATCTGGTTTGTACGTCTTGATTGATTTGGACGCCAAACACATAGAGAAGGCATGGGAAAGGCATCTAAAAACGTTCGGTAGGGTTGAGAATTCCAAAGGTTTCTTTTCCATTCCAGCTGCAAATATAAGAAGTGTGTCTTCCTCAAATTGCAACGTGTTCTCCAATGTACAAAGCACTTCAAGGGGGGTGAAAGTCTGGTGGGCGTTAGACCTAGGCAATTCTTATGTGACTTCAGTAAGCAACAACCGCGCGTATAAGGCAGCCGAAAAGATATTGTATGATTTTGCGATGACAGTCTATAAGACGGATATTAATGAGCAGATAGAAGCTGCAGAACAAGCTTTTGGTACCTCCGTGAAAAATAGGGAGAAGCAGCAAAAACATGGGGAACATTTGAAAAAAGCGGTAGAGAAAAATAAAGAGGAAAAAATAAAGCTAGAAAAAGCACTGCAAGCCAATAAAGACAATTTGATCCAGCTGGAAAAAGATATTGAAAAGAATAAAGAGGATCAAAAATCAGCCACTTCGGACGAGGAGAATATGAAGAAGGCTGTGGAGTTGGTTAAAGAGAAGTTGAAGGAAGTAAATTAATATTGTTTGCTTTCAGATCGGTTAAGAAAATACCTTTGGGTATTTATTCTAAATGC
>DASVUU010000262.1:0-15173 GCA_036386935.1 Cytophagaceae bacterium
CAGCCGATATCTCACAGACAAAGGGATGCAGGCATTTGAAGTAAATACGCTCTGGGAAGGTGAGTCCCTCGAGGAGAAAGTGGAGGAGGAGGTTGCCCCATGAAGAACTTTGCAGCTTTATTTTCCAGTCTTTATCAAACCAACAAAACCAAAGAGAAGGTAAACGCCCTCAGAGAATATTTCGAAAAGGCATCAGACACAGACAAGGTATGGGCACTCGCTGTTTTTACCGATAGGAAGCCAAAGAAGCCAGTCAACTCTACTTTTCTACGAACCTGGGCAATAGAATATTCTGAAGTCCCAGTTTGGCTGTTTGAAGAAAGCTACCACGTCGTTGGAGACCTTGCAGAAGCCATCGCCTTAATGTTACCTCTTCCTGAGCGCGAATCAGGACTAAGCCTAACTGAGTGGATAAATATTATTCTAGATATGCATGGCAAGGACGATGCATCAAAGAAAGAAATTATCATAGACGCTTGGAAACAGCTAACTACAGAAGAACGGTTTGTCTTTAATAAACTCCTTACAGGAAGTTTAAGAGTGGGTGCTTCTCAAAATCTGGCGGTCTTGGCCCTTGCCGACTTGACGAAAATTGACAGGTCAGTGATATCCCATAGGCTGATGGGCAACTGGGATCCGCTTAGTGTAAGTTTCCATGATCTGCTATTTGGTGTAAATGAATATGATGACATTACGCGGCCTTATCCCTTCTTCCTGGCCTATGCCATAGAAGATGGGCCAGAAAAGCTTGGGGCCCCAGAAGAATGGCAGGCCGAGTGGAAGTGGGATGGGATAAGGTCGCAGCTCATACGACGTATGGGTAATAGTTATATTTGGTCAAGAGGGGAGGAGCTAGTGACGGATAAGTTTCCAGAGATTAAATCATTTGTAGACTTGCTTCCTGACGGTACTGTGTTAGATGGGGAATTATTACCATTTGTAGATGGGAAGCCTTTGCCTTTTAATGTACTGCAAACAAGAATCGGAAGAAAAAACCTAAGTGCCAAGATATTGTCCTCAGCGCCCATCGTCTTTATGAGCTATGATGTAATGGAATTTGAAGGCAGAGACCTGAGGCCTGAGCCATTAGCTGTAAGACGAAAGGTTTTGCAAAGTCTATTGCAAAAATACCCTCACCCCGCATTCCAATATTCCACGGAAGTACCTTTCAATGATTGGAAGCACTTGACCGAATTGAGGCTAGAGTCAAGGACCAACCTTGCTGAAGGCTTTATGATTAAAAGGAGGAGCTCTCCATATCTGGTAGGAAGAAAAAGAGGTGATTGGTGGAAGTGGAAGATAGACCCTTATACAGTAGATGGGGTCCTGGTCTATGCGCAAAAAGGCCATGGACGAAGGGCGGATTTGTACACCGACTATACATTTGCAATATGGAATGAGGGCAAGCTTGTCCCTTTTGCGAAGGCATACTCTGGCCTCACGGATGTAGAGCTCAAGCAAGTAGATGCATATATCAGAAGAAATATCAAGGAGAAATTTGGTCCTGTCCGAACCGTAAATCCTGAGTTAGTATTTGAAATTGCCTTCGAAGGCATTCAACTTTCTACCCGCCATAAGTGTGGAGTGGCCGTTAGATTTCCTAGAATTTTAAGATGGAGGAAAGATAAGAAGGCCGAAGAGGCAGATTCTTTAGAAACTGTTAAACAAATGATGCAGCAAAACGATTCATTAGTATGATTAAATGGATAATAACTTTTTTACTAAAAAAGAAATTTGGACAGATGATGGGCGGAGGCTTTGGCCTATCTTCCCTAACGAACGTATTTCCGGGATTAAGCGATTTTGAGCGAAGAATTAAGCGGATTGTAGGTAGGGTACTGATGCTTTCTAGTATTCCTTTTTTATTTATAGCGGGCCTTATTTACGGCAACTATCATTTCGACCATTCTATATGGCTAGCAATCGCTGCTATACCCGGTATCATCTTACTTATATCAGGATTTAGCATGTGGTCGGGAAATAGAAAATTAAAAAGTAATTCTATTCATAATCCTCCAGTAGGGACTATTAAAAGAAATTCTAGAGGCTAGGAGATTCAAGGAAGGTCTCTTCTCCTTCCGCCCTCAATTCCAAAGTTCTGTCTTCCCTATTAGGTAAGGATTTTAATAAGCCAAGTTCTCTGCCAATATGCGACGAAAAATCAGGATGAGATTTAATTTTACCAACCTTATATGCCAACCTTTTAAAAATATAGTCTGTAGACTTTGGCGCGGCGTATGCCTCATGTCTAGCGTCAGAGGCGGCTTTCAAGCGGCTCTTAAAATACGGCTTTTTTTTCTCCTCCATACTTTGTACAGTTTCTATGAAAAAATTGAATTTGACAGCATCTTTTGCGACTTCTGCTATATCAAGGTCACTGAAGCCTAGTTTCTTAGCATAATAGCTGAACTTAGCTGCGAAATTATTCAGCCATTCGGACTTTTCTTTGATATCGTAAGGCATATAAGAATGGTTCATAGATAAGCTTGCTACGAATCTGGTACATAGAAGTTTTGATAAAGTTGCGACGATAAGAATTTTTGCCCTTACTTCATTGTTAGGAAGTGAAGCCTGAAAAATTGGTTCTAAAACCATTTGATTGATTTTTATCGTAAATGTTGATGACTACTTATTATCTGAATATGAATCTTAGGATATCCCTACTTACTTTTATTTATTTTGCAATGCTGTTCGCTTCATGTGCGCAAGAAAAAAAGACACCAAAGTTAAAACAAACAAATACCATGGAAACCAAAGACAAAGTTGTAAAAACTGAAGAAGAATGGAAGCAACAATTGACGCCTATGCAATATCATGTTACTCGCGAGAAAGGAACTGAAAGGGCTTTCACCGGAGAATACAATGAATCGAAAGATAAAGGTGTTTTTCAGTGTATCTGTTGCGGTACCGCACTATTTGATTCTGATACTAAGTTCAATTCCGGCACCGGTTGGCCTAGTTTTTATGCGCCCGTGAACGAGTCCAATGTTCACGAGGAAACTGACAATACTTATGGGATGAACAGGGTAGAGGTAACCTGCAATAAATGTGGCGCTCACTTAGGCCACGTGTTTGATGATGGTCCTAAGCCAACAGGATTACGATATTGCATCAATTCCGCTTCGTTGAAGTTGAAAAAAGATTAAAAAAAAGAATTGTTTAATGTTTGATTAGTAAAGGGTCGAGAAAATAATCTTCGACCCTTTTTGGTTTTGATCCTTTGGTACAACAATGGTCCGGCTTCTCAAGTGGACTTACTAAAGGGACAATCCAAAAGCAACTGGTTGCAGAACAATCTTATAATCCTGAGGGAAAAAGATCAGGTGGCTCATTCGTTCTAACAGGGGTATTCAGTGGCGTGAGTGCCTTAGTCCTGTCAATAAATAAAAAGGCGTCATATCGTTTGGGAATTACAGTGGGTACATAGTTGCCATATTGTTCGTAAGCAGGGTTATATACAACGCCAATAGCCCGATGGCCAATCCGTTTATTTTGCAATTCCTTTCCTTTAATCTCACTGGAGATTACTATTTTATCCGCCCCATCTATTTTATGTAACATCGACTCCCAACTGCCTTCCTGAGCAGGAGGTACATTCATATTTGTAATCGCACCTCCCCAGCTAGATGCTGCGATGACACTGCCCTCGTATGACCCAAGGCCTACAATAAAAACGTTGTTATTTCCATATTCCTGCCTCACAAGCTGGCCAACATTCACCATTCCCTCGCCTGCCATATCCGTGTATCGGGCATCGCCCACATGGGTGTTATGTTCCCAAACAATCGCCTTGGCAGTCGGCCCATGGAAGTCCAAAAGTCTCTTTAGCGTCTGCATCATGTGTTGGTCCCTTATATTCCAAGAAGCTGGCCCACCTTCAGTGCTCGCGGTATAATACTTTTCTCCATTCAAAGCCACGAGAGCATTTTGCTCCATGACAAAGTCAGCCTCAGTTTTGGCTGTCTTTCCCTCATTCATCTTATTGATGGCATTCCATAATTGTTCCGTTTCCTTATGGCAATCGGCAGACGCCCTTGCTACAGCACTGGCGTACTCTTCAGGGTTTGCACTGTAGGGTTTAAAGCAATTATAAGATCTTTCTGCTGCTTTTTGCAACTGCGGGTCCTTGTCTTGCAAGTAGGGATTGAGCTCCGTCAGGGATTCCCAAAGGCAATAAACATCCAATCCAAAAAAGCCCACTTTGTCTGCAGCTCCTTTAGATTGATTATAGGTATTAAGCCAAGTTACCAAAGAAGCAACCTCATAGTTTCCCCACATCCATGTAGGCCAACGGTCATAACTTCGTAGTTGCTCGACCACTTGACTATTGTCTTTTTTTTCGCCTTTTATAAGGTTATTTATTCGATAAGAATCTGCCCATTCTCCCTCAACCGCTATAAAATCAAAACCTTTTTCCTCTATCAGCCGCTTTGAAATAGCTGCCCTCCAAGTATAATATTCAGAAGTGCCATGCGACGATTCTCCTAGTAAGACAACCCTGGCATCTCCAATTGATTCCATTAATACATCAAGGTCCTGCGCATTGCGCAAAGGATGTGCAGGAATTTCAACTTTAACCATTTCTTCCATATTTTTACTTTTAGCCTCCTTGCACGAAAAATTATTGCAAATACCCATTATCATCAACAAAAGAAAAAAAGATCTTCCCTTAGGTTTAGTAAAATTCATTCTCTTCATCAAGATTGCGCTGTTTATTATTTAACCTCAAACGTTATATAAAAGTTAGTCCAGGTGTGAAGTAGCGTATAAGTCTCCTTTATGTTTCGGCAATTACATCTGAAAAGTATTTTTACGGAGGCAAGACGTCCTAATAATACCCATGAACTTTGAATATATTATTAGAATACTTTCTAGGGCATGCCCAGAGGTCGTGCTTTCCGTTTGTAGTCCTCATCCCGCGAAAAGCGGAATTCCGGGCTACCACTGCAATCACTCACGCAAAATTAATAGCTCCAATAACCGTGAATATTTTCACTTCGAGACAAAAAAAATGGGCTCAAAGAGCCCATTTTTTTAGAAAAAATATTACAATATTAAATTTCTACCTCGTCTAAATTTAGAAATTGCAGCTGCTTATTATCATCTAAAGTAATTCCAATCACAGCATCCTTTTTTATCTTGCCAGACAGTATTTCTTTAGAAAGTTCATTCAACAATTCTCTCTGCATCACCCTTTTTAGAGGCCTTGCACCGAACTGTGGATCAAACCCCAGTTTTCCGAGCTCATCCAGCACCTCATCAGAAGCTTCGAGTTTTATACCACTTTCTTCCAACCTCTTCTGGATCTGTTTAAATTGAATGTCTACAATTTTTCGGATCTCTCTGCGAGATAACGGCCTGAACATAACCGTTTCATCAATTCTATTTAGAAACTCAGGCCTTACAGTCTTTCGAAGCATCTCAAATACCTGATTTTTAGTGTTCTCAATGATCTCGTCCTGGTTGTACTCGTTCATTTCCTCAAAGTTTTCCTGAATAATATGTGCACCAATATTAGATGTCATTATTACAATAGTGTTTTTGAAGTTAGCAACACGGCCTTTACTATCAGTCAACCGGCCATCATCAAGAACTTGTAATAGTATATTAAACACATCTGGATGCGCTTTTTCTATCTCATCAAGCAAGATTACGGAATATGGTTTTCGCCTAACGGCTTCGGTTAACTGTCCGCCTTCATCATAGCCCACGTATCCAGGCGGTGCACCTATCAACCGGCTTACCGCATGTCTTTCCTGATATTCGGACATGTCTATTCTCACCAATGCATTTTCATCGTTGAAGAGAAACTCTGCCAAAGCCTTTGCAAGTTCGGTCTTACCAACTCCCGTAGTACCTAGGAAAATGAATGAACCAATCGGCCGCTTTGGATCTTGCAATCCCGCTCGACTTCTTCTCACCGCATCGGATATTACACTTATCGCCTCTTCTTGACCCGCGACACGCTTGCCGAGTTCATCTTCTAATTTTAGAAGCTTTTCTCTATCGCTTTGTAGCATTTTAGAAACCGGAATGCCTGTCCACTTAGCCACTACTTCTGCAATATCTTCATAGGTTACCTCTTCTTTCAGCATGCTGTGGCCAGCCTGCATCTCCTTCATCTGGTTCTTGAAGGACTCTAACCGTTCTTCGCTTTCCCTTATTTTTCCATATCGTATTTCTGCAACCTTTCCATAGTCACCAGATCGCTCTGCTTGGTCGGCCTCGACTTTAAATCTTTCTATGTTCTCCTTTTCCTTTTGTATGCCGTCAATGACTTGCTTTTCGTTTTCCCACTTTGCTCGAAGCTCATTTTTCTTGCTAGTAAGGTCCGCTATTTCTTTAGTCAAATGGGATTCTTTATCTCTGTCATTTTCCCGTTTTATGGCCTCGCGCTCGATTTCTAATTGCATTATTTTCCTTTGCACCTCATCAAGTTCTTCAGGCAAAGAGTCGATTTCGATTCTCAATTTTGCTGCAGATTCGTCCATTAGGTCGATCGCCTTATCGGGTAAAAATCTATCAGAGATATACCTATTAGAAAGCTCCACCGCGCCAATAATAGCCTCATCCTTTATTCTGACCCCATGGTGCACTTCATACTTATCTTTTATCCCCCGTAGTATTGATATGGCATCCTGTACGTTTGGTTCATCAACAACTACTGCTTGGAACCTCCTTTCAAGTGCTTTATCCTTCTCGATGTATTTTTGATATTCTTTCAGAGTTGTTGCACCTATGGCATGAAGCTCTCCCCGCGCCAATGCTGGTTTCAACAGGTTTGCAGCGTCCATAGCTCCTTCACCACCTCCACCTGCGCCGATCAAGGTATGGATCTCATCAATAAAAAGAATGATCTGTCCTTCTGCATCCGTGACTTCCTTGATAACGGTTTTTAGCCTTTCTTCAAACTCACCTTTATATTTTGCGCCCGCCACCAGAAGCCCCATGTCGAGCGAGACAATTGTTTTCGTTTTTAGGTTTTCTGGTACGTCGCCTTGTACTATTCTCTGTGCTAAGCCCTCAACAATTGCGGTTTTACCAACCCCTGGCTCTCCCAATAAAATTGGGTTGTTCTTCGTTCTTCGTGAAAGGATCTGTAACACCCTCCTTATTTCTTCATCACGACCTATTACAGGGTCAATTTTACCTGCTTTAGCTAGTGCGTTGAGATTCTTGGAGTACTTGTCAAGAGATTTATAGTTGCCCTCCGCATGTTGGTCTTTTACTTTAGAACCACCTCGAAGCTCTTGGATGGCAGCTTTAAGATGTTTTTCATTGAACCCAGCATCTTTCATCAGGGTAGCAACTTTGTCCTTACCGTTAAGAACGCCCAAGATGATATGTTCGATAGCGACGTACTCATCCCCAAACTCTTTTAGATACGAGGTAGCTTTATTGAGTGCCTGTACCGCATCGTTAGATAGATAAGGGCTGCCTCCGCTAACTTTAGCATATGACTTTAGAATATCTTCTAATTTATCATCAAAATGTTTTTTGTTAATGTTAAGCTTTTTAAAGAGAAATGAAACAATACTTTCATCAGTATTTAAGATAGCTTTGATAAGGTGGCCCGGCTCTATGGCCTGGTTTTGCTGGTTTCCAGCAATCTCTGTGGCCTTCTGTATAGCCTCCTGAGATTTGATGGTATAATTATTAAAATTCATGATTTATTTCCTCCATTGCCTTTTCTTACAAAGGTCTAACCATTGAAAACGATGGAAGGTTTAGCTGAAAAAATGTCTTTAAACAATAGGTTGAGATGCATTAATCAAGACAATATGTCTCAATTGCAGGGCATTAAGGCAGTTTACTAACTCTAATTATTTTACTAAAAATTGTTCATGAAATAAATTGAATCTAAAAACTATTGTAAGATCTACCTGTTGTTTATTTCAACAATAGCTCTATCAATTATTTCATCGTTGCCAGGTGTTGTTTTCACAGTTATAGTAGGAGGCACACCTATTTTTTCATATATTTTTCCTTGTGGATCTGTAGTAATACTGTTTACGCTGGTGTAACTAAAACCGTTAGGAAGGGTTCGTTGCACAATAAAGCTTGTAGCACCAAATGTTGTATCACCAACGATAAAACCTTTAGAAATCTTCCTCATCGCAAGAGATGCATGCTCTGCAGCACTAATACTATACCTATTTGTTAGCAGAGCTACTGGCTTAGTATAGGTTGTATATGCGTTTTTAAAAATAGGATAAGCTTGTTGAAGGCCATAGCTGTCTTCCAAAGGGCCGACCTTTTCTTTAACCAATGCATAAGTAATAAACCGACTTTCGGGTGCTGAAGTAAAAGTCCCCATAAGATTAATAAGCGTCGCAATACTACCACCCAGATTATTTCTTACATCAAGTATTATTCCTTTCGCATTGATGTTGTGATTGATGATACTGTCAAGCGTCCGTTCAAAAGAATGCTTTGTTAAAAACGTTTCAATTCTAAAGTAGATATAATCATTGCCATTCCGGTTAATTATTCCGTATTCTCCGACTTCTATTGTTTTTGTTTCATCAGGGAAATCAGGACCTAGGATAGGTTTTTGCTGCTGGTTCAAAATTCCATGCACAACATCCTCATCATAATTATCCTCGTAGTGAGGCCTCGGATGACTCCAGCTTCCAAAAGGCGTTGTTATACTCATGTGTTGGTCACTCAAAGGGGTCAACATTTCAGTGAAAATATACGCAAGTTTTTCCTTGGACGTAGAACTTGTTACCTGCGGTCTGTATTTGTCATAGACAGCCTGCCAATCAACATTGTCTCTTTTAAAATAGGGATAAGTGTTGTTGAGATCGTTCCAAAAGATCTCAAAGTTCTGTTCGACGGAGCTCTCCGCATTTGGCTCAATAAATAGTTTTTGACAGGAGGAGATAAGAATAGCAAGACAAACAGTTGCTACCCAAAGCTGTATATTAGATTTCATAGTATTTTAAAAGTGAAAATTTAAACCAGTGGTGACACTATGCATTCCAAGCTGCACCTTTCTGGGCAACGGATATTGATAATATAGAAATGAGTAATCCGCTTCCAAAGACCACCTTTTCGCAAATCTGAAATTGTAGTTTAAATTGGTAGCAAAACCAAACATTTTATTAATGGTCACCCATTTCTTGAATTCATACAAATCTGGAACACCTTCCTGAAGCCTCAAAGTTCGATTTATGAATGTGATCAATGGTAAAGAAATGGAAAATTCAAAGACATGCTTTTCGGAAGGCACATAATTCAATGCTCCGTAAAAGCTAAAAGTAGTAATGTTATCTGTTATGGAATTTATATAATTGATGCTTCTAAAACGTTTTGATATCAAGTAGTAGTCAAATCCTCCCCCTAATAAAAACTTATATCTTTCATTCTGCGAGGTATGTACAGTACCCAGGTAATTGTATTTAACGTTTATAAAAGCAGTTTGAACTGTTCCAACTTTTACAGGCAGAGTATCTTTATCTTCCTTGATGATCTCGCCGGTGTAAGAAAACCCTTTGTATGCTTCTGATTTAAGATCAACTCCCGCGAAACCTAAGGAAAATTTCTGACGACTTTCTTGGCCAGCCATTGCATATTCAAGAACAAAAGGAAGCGACGCCCCATTATATACAAAGTTAGAGATGACTCTATCCTTCAGAGTAAAGGCTATAAAGCCTGTCCTTAGACCTAGTTTGTTATTTCTTATCCGCTCATCTCTCCTTATTTCAGAGGTTGGTTCTTCTTCCTCTTGTGAATATACATTGTTAAAGCCCAACAAAATCAAAAAAGTGCAGCTTAGGGTTAGAAGTTTAATTGACATATGGGGGGCAGTAGATGGATTCTTTGTTCTATTTAATAGGACTATGTAAAAATAGCAATTAAGACTAAAGCTAAGCAAGCGAGGCTAAATAAAATATCATCAGTATGTTTATAAAGTTTGATTTAATACTTATTTGAGGATTTTAGACCTTTTTTGATTGGATGAATGTTCAGAATCCATAGGTAGATCTTTTTAAATCTCTTAAATAATACTAGTATCTTTGTATCATGGTAGTTGCAGCTAAAAAAGACATAAGGAAACTAAGCCTTGACGAATTAAAGGACGTTTTTGTGAGTAGTGGAGAGCAAGGTTTTAGAGCCAAACAACTTTATGAGTGGCTATGGAAAAAGTCTGCCATTACCTTTGACGAAATGACAAACTTGTCTGCTAAGACAAGAGATTTTTTAAAGGAAAACTTTACCATCAACGCAATTAGTTTAGATAAGCAACAGAAGAGCAACGATGGTACCATCAAGTCTACCTTTAGACTTTTTGACAAAAATATTATTGAGGGAGTACTAATACCTGTTGAGGATAGGATGACTGCCTGTGTTTCTTCGCAAGTGGGGTGTTCACTTACTTGTAAGTTTTGTGCTACTGGCTACATGGAGCGAAAGCGGAATCTGGATTCGGGAGAGATCTACGACCAAGTTGTGCAAATCCGAAACCAGGCAGAGCAGAATTATGGTATACCGCTTACTAACATCGTTTATATGGGCATGGGAGAGCCGTTGCTTAATTATGCCAATGTTATGAAATCTGTGGAGATGATTACTTCTCCCGAAGGTTTGAACATGTCTCCTAAGAGAATTACTATTTCAACAGCAGGGATCGCTAAGATGATAAAAAAACTTGGTGATGACCAGACCAAAGTGAACCTTGCCGTATCGCTGCATGCAGCCAACGACGTCAAGAGAAATCAAATCATGCCTATTAACGAAAGCAATAGTTTAGAGGCTTTGAAAGATGCACTAAAATATTTTTACAAACATACATGCATTCGTGTAACGTATGAATACATTCTGTTTTATAATTTTAATGACACGCTAGAGGACGCAAAGGAACTTTATGAATTCTCTAAAACTATACCTTGCAAGATAAATATCATAGAGTACAATCCTATAAACGAAGCTGACTTTGTAAATACAAAAGAAGATACGTTAGAGACGTTCCGTCATTATCTGGACAGCAGGGGAGTGATTGTCAATGTGCGACGAAGCAGGGGTAAAGACATTGATGCTGCATGTGGTCAATTAGCTATTAAGGAGAAATAAGATAATCCAGCTATCCTATAAAATATAAAATTTATTTTTTTTTAATATAACTAATCTGAGTTAAGTAACATCCCTTCGACGAAAGGAAGAATAATATGCTGTATTTAGAAATAAAGGTTAAATAATCTTTATCAGCATTATTAGAAATTGATAAATTGCGTCATCTTGTAACGTCCAACGTAATTATGGCACCCTTCATTTTTAGGATAATCCTCTTTTTTTCAATAATTGTATTTTTTTCGTTTTCGGCCCATTCAAAATCCTTGAAAGTAATTCGATCGCATAAGTCTGAAAATGGACCGAGCCTAACGGGGTTGACAAGCGTCTGTCCTGGTGTTGGGGGAGTTTACTACGTCGTAAAAGATTCCAAAGCTGCAAGCTTTTCGTGGAAGGTGGAGAATGGTACTATCTTGGAAAATAGAAAGGATACCTTAATTGTGAAGTGGGACGACACGGCTGATGTGGATGGATCTGTAAGCGTAACCTCTCATTATCTGGACGAACCTAGTATAACAAAAGTACTCGTAGTTAGGATCGAAAAAGGCTTATTTGCACCACTACCGGTAGGAGATACTTTGGTAATTCAAGGTTGCTCAAAAAAAGTACATACTTATGAGGTGCCCTTTGCACCCGATTATTTCTATGCATGGAATGTTTTAAACGGTATTTGGTATCCCGAAGGAAATATATATTATGGAAAAGGAGCAAATAAGGCTTCTTTCACTTTTGATGAAGTAGGGCGTGCAAGTATAATGGTTGTTATTTCATATAGTGGTAGTGAAAGGTGTAGTGTCAAAGAAGAGTCTGGAATTGACGTAAATGTCCTAACAAAATCAAAAATTTATGGAGATACAATAGTTTGTAGTGCTTTCGCGATTGGCAATTATAAATACAATAATCTGGAATCATTAGATTATACTTGGCAAGTACAGAATGGATCGGTTATCTATTTTCACCAGCCCGATAGCGTGGAGGTGAAATGGGATATCGATAAATTCCCTAACGGTCCTTTTACGGTGGGAGTTTCTCACTTGGATAAGAATTGTGTAAGTCAAAATTCTTTCCTGAAAGTAGCGCTGCTCAAAGATTGCCGCGGATTAAATGTTGATTATTCACATGAGTTAGACAAAATGATAAGTTTATTCCCGAATCCTTCTAATGGAGAATTCAAAATATTGATATCCCAGCCTGTAGAATTCAACCTTAAAGCAATTAACAATTTGGGCAAGGAAGAAATTATTTTTTATAATAAAATGACCGGCGAGGCTACCTTGGCAAATCCAATTCCAGGAATTTATAATATTCTAATCCAAACCCGCAATAGGAACACATCAAAAAGACTTGTTGTGTCGGAGTAAACTTCACGACCTAAAATAAATCAAAAAAGGAAACAAATATATTCTATTGAGCTTTTCAGCTTTCCTATTCTATTTCCGGAAACAGTAATTGCCACTCAACCTCGAATGTATTATGAAGCCTAAAAGTGGAGCCGTTGCAGGAGCGACGCCTGCCGAATACCGGCAGATTGTTATTCGTTTATTTATATTTATTTTAATACTAGTTTTTTCAGTATTCCATTCTTATTATCACTAATTACTGTTTTTAAATCAAGTAATGTAAGGAAGAAACTCCCTGACGGTTATGAGTTTGTATTTTGTTAAATCTTTCGCGGCTTGGTCGGGTTGTCTGGATATCAAATGCTAGGATTTAGTTTCTATTTAGACGATTGCCTTGACATGGCACGACCTAATTCTATCAAAGCCTCACAATTATTCATAAGATAGAAATGGGAAGGTTATTGCCTGCGTGAGTGATCGAAGCGGATACCCCACAGCGAGGAACGAACAAGGAGTAGGAGTGAAGAGCACGACCCCGATCAGTTTTCGGTCGGGGTCACGCCCAAGTATTTATTGGTTTTATCATACTTCGATACAAATGGGTATTAAAGTATTTTTTTGATAACGAAGATAATTCCTAAGATCCCAAAAATTACGAAAAAGCCTCCCAGGTATACCGCACCTGCAAACAATGGCTGATCAGTACGGCATGATGATAAGGATACTAGACACACCAGGAATGAAAGGATATTGATTATGCTTAAATTTTTCATGAAGTATATTATTATGCGTATTTGGAAATATATTTATCAATGACCTTTGACCTCTTAACTTTCCGCAAGATGCCAAAGATATTTTATTATCAAATAAATTCAAATCTCTTCTTTCAAAACTATCTAGGCTTCTGCTAAAGTCGTTTTAAATTCAGAGGTCGTGTGAAAGGTAATTTCAGGATAGTTTTCCTTTTGTACATTTAATGTCCAGGCTGAATCCGCTAGGAACACCGGGTTTTTATCTTTATCATAAGATACGTAACTGGCTTTTCGCGAGCAGAACTCATCTAGCTTTTTCTTATCAGTAGATGTCATCCAGCAGGCCTTGTAATAATTCATGTGCATGAAATTGCAAGAGGCACCATACTCATGTAGCAGCCTATATTGTATCACCTCAAACTGCAGTTCTCCTACCGTCCCTAAGATCTTCCTGTTTCCAGGTTGTTGCATAAATAGCTGGGCCACGCCTTCATCCGTAAGCTGCATAAGCCCCTTCTCCAATTGCTTAGATTTCATAGGGTCTGCGTTTAGAACCTCTTTAAAAATTTCAGGGGAGAAGCTAGGTATACCCTTAAACATGAACTTTTCGCCTTCTGTAAGCGTGTCACCGATCTTGAAATTGCCTGTATCATAAAGACCTACGACATCCCCAGGATAGGCCTCTTCGATCAAATTTTTGTCTTGTGCAAGGAAGCTGACAGGGTTGGCAAACTTGATATTTTTATCAAGTCGGACATGATGGAAAAATTTATTCCGCTCAAATTTCCCAGAGCATACTCTTAAAAAAGCAATTCTGTCCCTGTGGCGCGGGTCTAAATTTGCATGTATTTTAAAGACAAACCCGCTGAATTTATTTTCGGTAGGAGTAACTTCACGATGGTCAGAAAACCGGCTCCTAGGAAGGGGAGCAATGTTTATAAACGTATCTAATAGCTCTTTCACTCCAAAGTTATTGACTCCGCTTCCAAAGAAAACCGGTGCGAGTGTGCCATCCAAATAGGTCTCCCTTTCAAAAGGCTCATAAACGCCCTCAATCAATTCTACATCTTTTCTTAGCTGATCCGCATCTCTTTTTCCAACTTCAGCCTCCAACTTTGGATCTTCAAGATTTTCAATCGTAATATTTTCCTCGGCGATGGTTGTTTTTTTTACCTGAAAAAGATTGAGAGAATGGTCGAATATATTGTAAACTCCTTTGAAGTCTGACCCCATATTGATTGGCCAACTCAAAGGACGAACCTTAATTTTTAGAGTTTCTTCTAATTCGTCCAATAGGTCGAAGGGATCTTTACCTTCTCTATCCATCTTATTAATGAAGACAATCACTGGCGTGTTTCGCATACGGCACACTTCCATAAGCTTTTGGGTCTGGGACTCAACGCCCTTTGCCGCATCTATTACCAGGATTACACTGTCTACAGCAGTAAGTGTTCTATAAGTGTCTTCTGCAAAGTCCTTGTGACCAGGAGTATCCAACAAATTGATTTGGGTATTTTTATACTCAAAAACCATGACAGATGTAGCGACGGAGATACCTCTTTGACGCTCTATCTCCATAAAATCTGAAGTGGCTCCTTTTTTTATCTTATTTGATTTAACCGCACCAGCAGTTTGGATCGCGCCACCAAAAAGTAACAGCTTCTCAGTGAGTGTGGTTTTGCCCGCATCGGGATGGCTTATAATCGCAAATGTTCTTCTTTTCGCGATTTCTTCGGTAAAGCCCATATCTTATATAATTTATATTTGTTGCAAAATTAACATTTTAAGGCTCTACTTTCAAAATGAGTGATAATTTGAGAAAGAACTTAATAAAAGGCTGTGTTCGTTTGAATTGTTGAGATCATTCGCCTAGATTTTATGTTATCTGTTCATAATAAGAATTAAGTGGGTAATAATAAGAGCCAGAAAGTAATTAGCTCATGGTATAGGCAAAAAGGTTGGAAGCAATTTAAGTTTCAGAAGGATGTAATGGATGCCTACTTAGCGG
>DASVUU010000263.1:0-3563 GCA_036386935.1 Cytophagaceae bacterium
TGAATGCTGACTTGTAACCGTGGGTTACGAAAATCTTTTCTGCCTCTGTGTCTTTAATTGTTTGAAGCAAAGATGGCCAGTCAGCATGGTCAGAGAGAACGAATCCCCTATCTACCGGCCTTCTTCTCTTGGCACCGCGCAGATTCATCCATCCTGATGCTAAACCGGTAGAATAGGGCTGAAACTTTCGAATCCAAGGTGTTCCTAGCGCGGAAGGTGTAGCCAAGACGATACTACCCGCAAAGTCTTTTTTGTTGGCTTCTAAGTTCACCCTTTCCACTAGTGGTATGGGAGCACCATCATTTATCAAGGCTTCATTCACATTTATTACAGCCCCATGAGCAAACACCCTCCCTATAGATCGGTCTAGGTGAAATAACAGCCTTTGTATCTTACCCAAGGGATACCCGAACAGCACAGAGGTAAGACCAGCCGCAGAATTTTCTGCCCACCAAGTATTGATTTCTTTATAGATTTCTTCTTGGGGCTTCCATTTATAGATGGGTAAACCGAAAGTTGACTCTGTAATAAATGCATGACATTTAACAGGCTCAAATGCCGGGCTTAAACCGTCATATTCTGTTTTGTAGTCTCCCGAAACTACCCAAACCTCCCCTTTGTGCTCCAGCCTTATCTGGGCAGACCCAATAATATGGCCTGCGGGATGGAATGATATTTTCACCCCATTTATAAATATGTCTTTATTGTAATCTATGGTTTGTAGTTCTATATCACTGCCAAGTCGAAGCCGCATTACGGATGCTGATTGCGTATGGGCTAGATATCTTTTGCTTCCCCTTCGGGAATGATCAGAATGGGCGTGGGTAATCAGTGCGTTATCAACAGGCAACCATGGGTCTATGTAGATATTGGCTTGTGGACAGTATAAACCTTTGTCTTTGAATTCTAACAATGTTTCTTGAGTTGTTTTTATACAACAGACTCACATTTCAAAAGGTTTTCATAAAAGGGCTATCCCCTTAGTTTATCGAGGAGTTCGTTTAGTTTTGACACTTCATCCGAAGTTAAAAGTGAGAGCATGTTGTCAAAATCATTCATTCCAGAATCAATCTCATCTAACAATTTAAGCCCCTGTTCAGAAATTTTAATATCTACAGCTCTCCGGTCGTTCTGGCAAGTATTTCTTTCCAAAAGCCCCTTCAATCTTAGCCTTTCAACAATTCTTGAAGCATCACACATTTTATCGAGCATCCGCTCTTTGAGCAAATTGACGGTTGCTGGTTGCGGGAATTGCCCCCGTAATATTCGAAGGATATTGAATTGTTGAGGCGTAAGACCATAAGGCTCAAAGAAACTCCTGGATTTTGCATCCATCCAGTTAAAGGTGTAAATCATATTTACAATCGCTTTATTGTATTCACTCTTAAATTCCTTTTGTTTTATCTCGTCCTCAAGTTTCATAGATATAAAATTAGCAATTCTTTCTCACTTATCACCAGCACGTTATGATATAAAATAGCCAAATCAGGCTTTTTGTTTAAACGAAATCTCAATAAAAATTGCTATTTCATTTTGCAAAGCACAAGGCAGCAACCAATTAATTTTTGCATCATTAGCTTAGTGAAGAGTTCTCAACTTCACCCTTTTTAATAATTTCCTTTTAATTTTTCAAAATGATCAGCCTCGCAATAGATTATTTGAATTGGAGCTTTGTTGACTCATCGACGAACCTTGAATCTATAGAAGCTACGGTTCAGACCGGACGGGGTTGAATAAGGACCAATTGTTATATCAAAGTAGGGTCATTATGAATTAATAAGGCGAGGCAGCTTGATAATTTAGAAGTAGCCTTTAAAATAGCTGCATATAAATTATCTTTGCGAACCATCAAAAAACTAAAATGAAAAAGTCTGAAATAAAATTCAATATAGACCTCGATGATAATAATGTGCCTGAAAAAATCATGTGGTTTGCTACTGACAATCCTTCAGGACAAGAAGAAGAGGCTCGTGCCATTGCCATCGCACTATGGGATGAGTCGCAAAAAAGCACTATGAAGATTGATCTTTGGTCAAAAGAGATGTCCGTAGAGGAAATGAAGCAATTTTATATTGAAACTATCGGCGGAATGGCTGAAAGCCTGGAACATGCTACAAATGATAAATTCATGGCCGATGAAATCCGTTCGCTTTGCAAAACTTTGGTAAAACATGTTCAAGATCAAGCCAAGCAGTGAGCAGGCTTGATTGAGGAAACAATTTGGCAAAAAAAAAGAGGGCAAAGCCCTCTTTTTTCTTAGTTAACCAATTTTTACTTTGCACCTTTTACTTTTATTGTGGTGTCTTTAGATTTGTATTTGTAATCACCATCTTTTTCAGTCTCTTCCTTGTATCCTGGACCTTTCACTTTTGTCTGGCTTCCGTTAGATTTTACCTTAGTATTTCCGTCGCCGCTTTTATACTTCATCTCTTTGTCATTGGCCTTCACCTTTGACCCATCGGCTGCTTTTACTTTGGTTTCTTCTCCATTCGACTTGTATTTCGAATCGTCCGATCCCTTAATTTTAGTCTCTTCACCGTTAGATTTATATTTTGCGTCGTTTCCAACTTTTACCTTAGTTTCTTCGCCATTAGATTTGTATTTAATGTCACCGGCAGGCATCGCTGTATTCGCATCAGTTGGTGCGGGAGCGGGCGTCGCAGGCGGAGTTGAAGGAGCAGGTGTGGTGGATCCTGTACTTTGATTTATTTGTGGATCATTCTCATACTTCTTTTGTAAATCTTTAGAATCTACATTAGAATTAGAATTTGAATGTGTTCCAGATGCCGCACCATGGTTTCCATTGCTTCCAGAAGCTGCTTTCCTTTGTGCAGCAGTTTTATTTTTACTTGTATCGCTTGGCATGCCAGCATTACTAGCCATTGCTCCAGCATCTACAGTCCTTTCAGCCGTACCGTTAATAACTTCAAACTTGGGCTCAGACGGCCAGTAGTTGCTATTTCCAGATGTTGCGGTTGCTGAGGAAAGTGAGTTAAAACTAGAAGGATCACCTTTAGATTTTATCTTCACTTCATCACCTTCACTTTTTACTTTAAGATCATAATTTTTATCTTCATATTTATACTTTTGCTCATGAGCATCAGTTTGCGTCTTCTCTTTTACATCGCCACTTTCAGTTTTTGTTTTTGATGATGTTTGAGCAATTGTAGTTGTAAAGAACCCTGCAGCTAACAACGCTCCTACTAAAAATTGTTTAATATTCATATGGTTAAGATTTAATGACAGTAATAAATTTATTACTGATAAACCTAGCTAGATAGGAATTGTTTAAAAGTTCGGGGCTTTATTGTTGAACCCGCTGATGTTTTATATAAAAGAACCGCTATTAACAGCCATAGGGCTGTATTTCCAAAATTTTAATCAAATGATAATATTTTCAATCATTAATAATTAGACCTGTGCAATAAGATTAAAATGTATTACATATTAGCTGAAAGCTCCTTTGCTCTGCTTTCTGCAGCTTTCAAGGCACTCACAATGTTCAAACCAACGTCATTAGATTCAAAGGAATTAAGTGCTGCTTCGGTTGTAACTCCTTTGGA
>DASVUU010000264.1:0-4689 GCA_036386935.1 Cytophagaceae bacterium
TGTCAGAAATGATTTGAGCAACTACCTGCTCCAATAAGTCACCTTTAAAACCCTTCTTCTGATAAATCTCACGAATCTCTTGTATTTCTTTCTCTCTTAAATTTTCGATTTCCCAATATTCTATGGCCTTGTGCTTGTCGTAGGAATCATGTTCAGCCTTGGTTGAAAAGAAGCTTCCCACAGACATTGAAAAACCATCTGCAATAAGATTGGCAACGCCTAAAATGATGACTACGGAGAGCTGCAAATTAGCTCCAGTGGCGCCGGCCACTACAGCAAAGGTGGTTATCGCCCCATCAATCCCCCCGTAAACGAATTCAGTAATGTAGTCGCGATTAAAAATTAGGATGTTCTCTTTAGAGTGCAGACGCTGTTCCATGGCCAAAATTAAAATTTAATAGCCAATTGAAAAATATTATGTCGCATTCTATTTCGATACCGCTTTAGGAGCGAATAATCCCGAAACCGTTTTAACGATTAATTTATTTGGAAATAATTTGCTGAAGTATGCACCAAGAGTATTGTTAGTGCCTGGTATTATTTCTGAGTTGTCGTCTAACAATCTTTCTATGGCAATCTCAGCAACGTCTTCCGCGGACATCTTTACTTCACTTGAATTAACCGCCATGCTTTCAAGGCCCGCTCTATCGAAAAAGTCCGTGGAGGTAGGTCCAGGATTTAATGATGACACGTGAATATTTGCACTTTTAAGTTCCTCACGAAGGGCCAAGGAGAACGATTGGATAAATGACTGAGAAGCCGCATAAACACTCATATATGGGATAGGTTGATAACAAGCGGTACTCGCGACATTCATAATATAACTCTCAGAATTCTTCTTCAATAAAGGTAGAAACTGATAAGTCATACTTACTGTAGTAATCTGATTTAAATGGATAACATTTAATTGTTCAGATAAAGGCAACTCCTCAAACTTCCCATATAGTCCTATCCCGACATTGTTAATAAGCATATTGACCCTGTAATTATTGTCCGTGCACCATTTAGCAATATGAACTGGCACACCCGGATCGATAAGGTCCGCTACATAGATTTTGACATCAACGCCATACTTTTCAGAAAGCTTATAAGCTATTTCATCTAATTTTTCCTTGGAACGAGCTATAAGAATTAAGTTGAATTTTCTCATGGCACATTGGATCGCTAATGCTTCACCAATTCCCCTACTGGCACCGGTGATCAATGTATAATTCATATGATATAAAATTAAAAATGTTGTGCCTTATAAACTAAAAAGATGTCGTAATGATAAGCTATTAAGAAAGAAAAGGTATAAAATCAATTTAAATATTATCCCATTTCAATGTTGTATCATACCTTAGACTCCCCGACTCAATAACTAAGGATGAGCCTATATTGTTATAGTACAATTGGCCAGTACCTAAGCCTTGAGGAAAAGATTTAAGGTCAAAGGTAGATGCGTATTGGGAAATAGCATTTAGCCCGATGTTGGATTCGAGCGCCGAAGTGATCCACCACCCTACTCCTCTTTCTTCAGCAATCTCAATCCATTCAGTCGTTGCAGCCAATCCACCTAATAAGGTAGGTTTTAAAATGATAAAAGCTGGTTGAATGGCAGCGATCATTTCATTCTTTTTTTCTTTACCATTTATTCCTATTAACTCTTCATCAAGAGCAATTCTGACAGGGCTTCTTTCACACAGAATCTTCATATTTTCCCATTGCCCTTGTTTGATCGGCTGCTCAATAGAATGGATTCTATATTGGGAAAGGACCTTTAACTTTTCAAGCGCTTCTGAATAAGCAAAGCCTCCATTGGCATCGAGGCGCAGCTCAATTTCTTCCGATAGCTTATTTCTTAAATATTCTAAAATTCCACATTCTTCTCGAAAATCTAGCGCTCCAATCTTTATTTTAACACATTTATATCCCTGCTCGATTTTCTGACCCAACTCTTCAATCATCCTTTCCTTATTACCCATCCATACCAAGCCGTTTATATCTATCGTAGACCTACCTTTGGAAAAGTCAGTATCGAACAAAATCTTTGTGCCCCCATTCTTCAAGTCCAAAATCGCGCATTCCAGCGCAAACCTGAGGGACGGCAGTGCTTCTAGCCCTTCTAATATTCCATTGTCAAATAGAGACCCAACCGAGAATATTTCTGCTAACTTACAATTGATTGTTTTCTCGAAGTTTTCATCTAATTCGGGACTTAAGCCTTTCAATGGTGCACATTCACCTATACCAATAATCCCTGGAAGGTCGTTATCCCAAATTTTTAAGAGCCATGCATCACGCGACGTCATAATGCCTCTAGAAGTGCCAGCTTCGAATTTGAAGTTAAAAGTATGTTTGTTTATGGAATACTTGTAGTTTCTGAGGAGCACTAATAATTTCAGTTTATGGGTTTACAAACTTAGTAAATCAAGGAACATCCTAAATACCTATTTGTTGATATAAAGTAAGCACTAACAAAATTTTCCGAGGACAACTAGAGGATGAAACCAACAGGCGCTATTGCCTGAGATATCCCTAGCCACAATTGGGGTAAAACGAAACATTATAAAATATATACGGTTAATATGAACGAGCAATGGATAGAAAATGTATTTTTTAAACAATCTCCATATATTAACATAATAGGCTTAGTAAGACTTGAAGGGACAGGGCACATAATCTAATGATAGAGCAGCAAAAAACATTATACGATGTTATAATAATAGGCGGTGGTCCAGCAGGACTTAGCGCCGCATTGATCTTAGGGCGATGTCTAAGAAATGTATTGGTTTTCGATATTGGAAAACCACGAAATATTAGTTCTCAGCATATGCACGGCTTTCTTTCAAGAGACGGAGAGAACCCAATGGAGTTTCTTAACATCGGCAGAGGTCAGCTGAAAGAGTATGGAGTTGAGATAAAGTCTAATGAAATATTTAGGGCAACTCAATACGACAACAATACTTTTGAAGTAGCAGATAAAGACTGTAATATATTCTATTCTAAAAAACTGCTTATTGCAACAGGGCTTGTAGATGACATACCAGAGCTTGAAGGAATTGACAAGTTGTATGGTACAAGTGTTCACCACTGTCCTTATTGTGATGGTTGGGAGGTAAGGCAAAAGCCTCTTGCGGTATATGGCAAGGGAAAGAGTGGTGCCGGCCTAGCCGTTACATTAACTACTTGGAGTGATGATATAATCCTATTTACAGACGGCAAGGAAATCAACGAAGAAGAAAGAATGCTTTTAAACCTGAAAGGCATTAAAACGATTGATACCAAGATTAAAAATTTATTGGGGACCGATGGTATGCTTGAGAAGGTGGTTCTTGAAGATGGGAGAGAAATCAAGAGAGAAGCCTTGTTTTTCACGACAGAACAATACCAAAGGTCTAATATAGCAGCGCAGTTGGGATGCGCTTTCACTCATCTTGGAGTAGTAGCAACGGATAAACATCAACAGACGAATGTTCCTGGTGTGTATGTTGCCGGCGATGCAGCTAGAGATATGCAATTAGTGATTATAGCAGCAGCTGAAGGAGCTAAAGCTGCAGTGATTATAAATAAGGTCTTACAAAAAGAGGAAAGGGATCTTATACAAAGCGAAGTAATGAAGTAAATCTGCGATTGGTAGGCGTCCCATATTGTCAATTAAATACTTATTCCCTTTATTTTTATCTAATTTTTTTTTATATACATTTGTCTCTAATATATTTAACTTATATATGAACGTCCATAAGTATAGCTACATATGGTATAATTTTAGGGCGTCATATTAATAACACATTAAAATTACACAATTATGAAAAATGGCAAAGTAAAATTCTTCAATGAATCTAAAGGTTTTGGATTTATTACAGATGACGAGACTAATCAGGATATATTTGTTCACGTGAGTGGATTGATAAGCAAAATCCGAGAAAATGACAAAGTTTCTTTTGAGATCACTGAAGGCAAAAAAGGCCTTAATGCTATAAATGTTGAAAAGATTTAATTTAAAATTTTCTTCATCAAAAAAAAACCTGCCTTTGGCAGGTTTTTTTTTGATACCTCTAACAATTATAAAATCTCACGGTTAAACCTAAAATAAAAATATAACTATGAGCTTAAATACCATTACTATCTTCTTTATAATTACTGCTTTGGGAGGCGCTGTTCTTTTGACGTTTGTTTTGAAAGATAAAAACAGACCCATGTATATCGTTGCGATTCATGGCTTGATGGCTCTCACTTCATTCGCTTTACTTCTTTACTTTAGTGGTTCAGAGGTTGGCGGTGTACAGATGGGCAACATTAAGGGCGTACCCAACAACAGCATTGTTCTTTTTAGTATTGCTATTATTGGAGGTGTTTACATGTTTGTGAGAGATAAAATTATGAAAAAGGGAATTCAAAAGTGGATGCCTTTTGTACACGCAAGCGCAGCGCTCTTAGGAATAATTTTTCTCTTTATTTACGCAGGAAAATAAAAAGAGATCAAGGCCGAGAATGATGAGCAACGGTTTATAATTGTTGCTTTTTCTTTTTGCATTCAAAAACGAGTAAATCAAATCTTCCTTCCGCACAAATGAATTCGGCAGTTATTTACCTAACTGAGAGAAAGTGTAATTAAAACAAAGCTTGCGGTCGATTAAAAAAAATATTGTAATAGTGGCAATAAAATAAATGGCCTTTTCGAAGGCCATTTTATTGCATCAGGGATTG
>DASVUU010000265.1:0-3438 GCA_036386935.1 Cytophagaceae bacterium
AGTCCGGCAACTAAGAACAGTCCCCCCACAACCATGATTACATATTTCTTCTGCACCTGATTATTAGCAACCTTTTCTTTTTTTGGTTTTGCCGCTTTGCTGGCTGACACTTTATTGGGAATGGAATTCATCGACTTTTACTTTAACATATTTAATTTTTATATAATTACCGGCATTGTTAAAATAGCCTAGTATAGCCGATTCAGTAGACCTAAATATATGGCTATATACCTTTTCAAAGTGAAGCACGAGATCTTTCTCTTTGAAGTCACTCAATCCGATGTTTTGTAATTTTATATACTGTGATTTATTTTCCTTATCTGAAAATCTCTCTAATAGAATTAAAGGGTATTCCTTTTCACCTATAATCAAGGTTGCACGTCCAGAAAAAATTTTGTTGAGGATCGTGTTGTTTTGGAAGGGTATAGCATTAAAAATGCTCCATCTTCCTTTAACAAGATCTTTATAAGTTATCAAATAAGCGATCAGATAAACAGTAAATATAATTTTAACAACATTAAGAACTAACCACATATCGGCTTTCTCAATGCCTGTATAATATAAAACATTCGCATATTCAAACATCTCAATTGCAAAAAGGCCACCAAGGAATATGTAAAGTCTAAAATTTAAATTTAGTGATTTTTGATAAGAAAAATGTCGACTAATACTCAGGCTATTCGCCACAAAGAAACCAAATAAACCTACCAGGATCAAACTAATTAGATAAGAGAGATTTGCGATGCTCTGGAATTGTCCACCTGAATTTAAATAAAGGAAATAATCGTACAATCCGTGTAGAATAGCTGAAAAAAGAAATGCAGCTATGATCCAAAGCAAGGTAAATTTACTTTTAACCCATCTACTGTATGTGATTGCCACTGCAAAATTGCTTGTAAGAATAATATGCAGCATCGTAGGGTTAAAGCCTCTTATGGAAACAGATTCAATGCCGTATCTTCCTATGTACATGATATTTTCTAAAAAGGAAAATGCCAGTCCTGACACACTAGCCATAAGCAGCAGGGTCATGGAATCTTTGGGCCTTACCAATAATATTGCTACTAAAAAAGGAAGTGCTTTTACCAGCTCTTCAACCACACCAATCACTACTATACAATAAAAAAGCAAATCTGAGCGATCGGCCTTAATAAAATCGTCACCATAAACTCTATATAAGAATTCGGTCAGAAATAGGGTTGACAAAATACTTAATATTAAAACCAACAGAATAGGTCCATATAATTTGGCATCAAAGATATTTAGGCTAAGGAGCATGCCTAGCCAGATGAGAGCCACAAACAATGCTGCATAGAAATGAAATTTTTGAGCTTCTATGCTTAAACTATTTATAAAAAACTTGAGTGGAGACATGTTTGCTTTCAAAATCTGGAGCCTTTCATGTTCATGCAGATACATGTCTACTCCCGGATATTTATTTATGATATCATAAGCCAGTTTCAAATCACCGGATTTAAGGCTGGCCATCATAATATATTTTTTACAGGAATCAGGCTGGTAATTGCTCTGCAGACATAACTTAAATAGACCATAAGCAGATGAAAAATTACCATTGAGGGCGTAAGCCTTAGCTGTCCAATAATTCAAAGAATCTTGGTTAATCTTATATAAAATGCCAGGCAAGTATTGCAGCGCTACTTTTCCTCGATTCATAGAAACGTAGTACATACCATATGCAATATTGCCAATGTACACCGCCTGGGTATCGGAGGAGTAAAGATACGACCTATAGTAATTAAGAAAAGAGCTGTCGTTCCTTACCAATGGCCCTTCTAAAGTGACTTGTTTTTTGGGCGTAAAAATAAACTTCTCAATTTGTGGGTAATGGTATGCTAGAGACAATGTGTCTTTTATAAGCTTATAATTGTCGTCCAGCTTTATGACGCTATAGGAACTAGGTAAGACGTGTATTGTATATTCTTTTTTTTGACTATTGAAAGCATAGCGCATCAGCAGTACCATCAATATCATAGAAAAAAACAAAAGGAAATGCTTATGCATTATATAGAATTAAATGCTGTGTCATCATTATTCTGTACTACTTTGTATAATCCGCCGTATTTGACCCCACTATTTGCAGAGTTGCGCAGCGCTCTACGGATTACGAATGATTGTAGTGTCTCCGATACTGCAAATTAAAGAAAATTATCGTCAATAAGCCTTTCTCTCCTGTATAGTCATCAATCCCCAATGAAAAACATATCCCATTCATTTCGAACGATATTCGCTCGGACAGGATTTCATGTAAATATCGCAACTTAGATTCTAATATAACCTTAGTAGAACATTCTACCGGATGATCGTCCTGTCTCAGAAACCGCCAAAACATCCATGTCTGCATGTCGGTAGGCAAAGTAATTTCTTTTGCATTTGTGTTCGTTTTATTCAATCGCTTTTAAATTTTATTCGAAGTGTATTTGTAAAGAACAGGCCATTGGAGGCCCTCCTTTTAAATCGTTTATACTCATTAATAAGAATGGCTGAGCCTACTAGAATATTGATGACTCCGTAGATATTGAGCTATTATAGACCAGCTGTCCTATCGTGCGAGGAACTTGTTTTGTGCTTTACAAAAGTCGGTTTTTTATCAGATTGCCTTTAAACAAACGGAACTAATAACCGTTATTTTATAATTACGGCAACTTTTCATACGGGCGCTGCTGTTATTAACAAATATAGGACTATGAAAGAAAAAGAATCACAGTTTTCCATGGAAACAATCAGGCATTCCCCTGGTCAAGCAGGCCCTGAAGAAATTGAACTTAAAACCAACCTGGGAATAGTTCAGACTAGGTACCACGAGGCCGGTAAAAAGGATTTAGCAGTGATATGGGTAGGTGGCGCGGGAGGCGGTCTAGATGGCCCCGCTGGAGGACTCTATCCGAGAATGTCAGATCTATTATTAAAAGATGAGGTGGCATCTTTAAGGATTGACTATCGATTTCCTAATGCTCTTAAAGACTGCATCCTTGATATTTTCTTCGGTATAGAATTTCTTCGAAAGGAGGCTTATGAGAGAATTGTCTTAATTGGGCATTCCTTTGGAGGTGCAGTTGTGATATCGGCGGGAGCGTTATCTGACGATGTCTGTGGTGTCATAGCCTTATCAAGCCAAACTTATGGAACCGATATGGTAGCAAAATTAGCAGGCACACCCTTACTATTAATACATGGAACAGCCGATGAGATACTCCCCTCCCGCTGTTCAGAAGACATCTATCATCGCGCCCTTGAACCCAAAGAGATCATCCTTTACCCCGGCTGCATGCACGGGTTGGATCAATGCCAAGAAAGGCTTGATAAAGACTTACAGATTTGGATTCGTAATTTATTAAAGAAACAGTGATTCTGACCTATTGGAGTTTGTTCTGAGAATTCAAATCAAAAGACCGTGAAAGAAACGTGGCCTTCCTAAGT
>DASVUU010000266.1:0-2381 GCA_036386935.1 Cytophagaceae bacterium
AGGATACAAGTATTTCCTTTAACGTCTTAGCAAAAAACCCAACCATCAACTTTAACCCTATCCCTGTGAAAACCTTCGGGGATCCTGAATTTACCTTAAGTGCTAGTTCTAGCACTGGTGCTAATATTACTTATGCTTCAGACAATGCAAGTGTAGCCGTTATTAATGGTGATAAAGTAATTATAAAAGGAGTAGGAACCGCGACAATTATAGCAAGCACAAGCAATCCCGCTTCCAGTATGACGCAGACACTTACTGTTAGGAAGGCTACTCAAACAATAACCGTTGGGCCGATCGGCGATAAAAGGATCGCTGACCTCCCATTTAAGCCGCTAGTTTCATCCACCTCCAAGTTGGAGGTTTTTAATTATTCCTTAGTATCAGGTCCCGCTACAGTGACGCTCGGAGGCCTCGTTACTCCTAGTAACAGTATCTCAGGAACGGTTATAATAAAAATCACCCAACCAGGTGATGATAATTACCTTAGCAAAGACACTACTTTCAGCTTCCTTGTTAAAGGTAAAGTTATCTTGTCAAACTCAAAATTGCCTACAATTTCAAGCAATGCGACAAATGGGATTTTAGTAACCTTGGTTCCAGATGCTCCTTCAACTGCTCTAGTTACCTTTTGCTATTCTAAAATAACAGAAGCAAGTTGGAATGAGGAGCCAGTGGAGTCAAATGGCAAAGTTTATAATCCTTCACTTGATGGAAAGTTAGATGAAATTGGCTTGAATTATTACTTTAAAGTTAGCTACCTTGAAAATGGCGTGTCTAAAGAGGAACGTACTAATGCAGCTACCGTTCATGTACAATATAACAATGGGTTAAACCTTCCTGCCATTAATGGTGGAAGCGTGGTAGAGAATTATCAAATTGTCTCTGTTTCTCTCGAACTAGACAAGAGCGGAAAAGAAGTAGGTAATGTCTTTGACGAGCTAGGAGCCTATGATAAAAAGAAATGGAGGTTATTCAGGTATCTGACCAAAGAAGATACAAATAAAGAATTAAGCCTTACAGACACTGTCTCCCCAGGTGCAGGATACTGGCTCATTTCAAGAAACCCTGTTACCATAAATACAGGAAAAGGCACGGCGGTGAGGGTAACAAATGACTCGCCATTTTCATTCAAACTAAAAAAAGGTTATAATCAAATTGGTAACCCATATAACTTCGCAATATCGTGGGCCGATGTAATGGAGGCCAATGGCACTCCTGCTGACGTGGATAGCGAGGTTAAGATCTTCACCCAGGGCGGATGGAAAGATGCTACAACAATTAAAGCTTTTGAAGGTGCATATATTTGGACTGAGAAAGATATCGAAATAAAGATACCTACCGTCAAGCCAGACCAATCCAAGTTGAAAAGATCGGTTGCCCGGGAAGAAGGTCAGGGATGGAGGCTAGACCTTTCTGTTTCTGACAAAGAGGGATTTGAGACCAAAGGCGCTGTTGGTATGAATGCGGGCGCGGATCTTAGTAAGGATGCTTATGATGGAATTACCTTGCCAAGATTTATGAAATATTTGGAGATCAATTTTAATCATCCCGAATATTTCGCTCCTAAATTCTCCCGTGACATTGTTCCTGCAGACAAAAATCATATATGGAATTTCACTGTAGAAACCAATTTAGACAAACCCGTTCTAGGGATTGACTGGGATTTAGTGACCTGTAAGGCTCAAAGTGAGGAATTCTATTTATTGGATAAGAAAGCTGGAGTGGCTATAAACATGAAAGAACAAGGCAGCTATGCTTTTCCTAATAATGGGACAAGAGATTTGGCTTTGTACTATGGAGACAAAACATTTATAGAAAGGTCTTTAAACTCCGAAGAAACGTTTATAAATGAACCGTTCCCTAATCCCTTTTCTGAAACCACCAAGGTAGGATATTCACTAGCAAACTCTTCAGAAGCTTATGAAGTCGAGCTTTCCATTTATAATATGGTAATGGAGCAGGTAACTGTTCTTGAAAAATTTACCACTAAATCGGGTTACTATCAGACTGAATGGAATGGGTTAGATGCCTCAGGCAACAGGGTTTCACCTGGTATGTATTTTGTAAGAATGAAAGCTTCATCGGGTAAGAATCATAGTGAATGGTTGAAAAAAATTATTGTAAAATAAATTGCTTCACAGGAATTACTACCTATTGATAATAAAGAGGACAGCAACATTTGTCGGATGAGTTATTGTATGTAGGTTCTTTTTTCAAGTTCAACAGAAAACGAAGGCTGCAGTTTTATCGACATAAGATTGCAGTCTTTTTATTTTTATCCATAAGCTTGTGATTGGGGGGCAAGCCTTGTGACTTTTATAAATTACACCGCTGCATTTAACAGAAATTTAGGTCATTCCTGAACTAACTGTTATATTTTT
>DASVUU010000267.1:0-4843 GCA_036386935.1 Cytophagaceae bacterium
TGTCCTCTGCTGAACCTCCCCGGCCATGAAGCATGATG
This sequence comes from Cytophagaceae bacterium, assembly GCA_036386935.1. Classification (GTDB taxonomy): domain Bacteria; phylum Bacteroidota; class Bacteroidia; order Cytophagales; family Cytophagaceae; genus DASVUU01. The sequence continues at coordinate 39 of DASVUU010000267.1, forward strand.
AGTGCTTTTTCTGCTTCCCCGAGCTTCTTCCCCGAGGTTATTATTTTATTTTGATGCATACACCTTAATCAAGTATGGGTAAAACACTTTCTATTTGCTTCCGCCTTCCTTCGTATTGGCTAGGTAATTTCAAATTGTTGCCTAATTCACTAACGGTTTCATCAATTGCAAATCCAGGATTATCTGTGGCTATTTCAAATAACACTCCTCCTGGCTCCCTGAAATAAAGAGAATGAAAGTAATTTCTGTCTATTTGAGGGGTAATATCAAAACCTGCCTCAGCAATTTTGTCTCGAAATCTCATTTGAGTTTCTTCGTTCTTCACTCTGAAAGCTATGTGATGAATAGTTCCACCACCGCTCTGTGTCCTCTTTTCACCAGGCGCTTCCACCAGATCTATAATATTCGCGGTTTCGATAGCTTCACTGATGAATCTGTACCTGTTTACATTTACTTCTGCTAACTTATATCCAAAAATATCGGTCAAAATAGCAGCCGTTGCCTTGATAGTAGAAAGGGTAAGAGTAACGTTAAAAAAGCCCTTTAAAGCCACACCGAGGTTTACTTCCGGAGTTTCAAAACCTTTACGATTGTCAATAATTTTTGGAACAGTCAGTTCAAGCTTCAAGCCGTCTGGATCAAGAAAAGTCAAATATTGCTCCCCGAATTTTTCGGCAGGTTTGTTATATACCACATTGTATTTTTCAAACCTGTTTATCCAAAATTCCAAGCTTCCTTCAGGCACAGAATACCCGATTTCAGTCGCCGAGCCAGTTCCACGTTTCCCTTGCACTATTCCTTCCCATGGAAAAAAAGTTAGGATAGTACCGGGCGACCCAGTCTCATCACCGTAGTAGAAGTGGTATGTGCCAGGGTCATCGAAGTTCACAGTCTTTTTTACCAACCGTAAGCCAAGGACCTTGGTGTAAAAGTCAAAGTTTCTTTTAGCCGATCCAGCAATCGCAGTAACGTGGTGTAAACCTAATATTTGATCTTTCATGAGTGCATTGTTTATAATATTACTTACTAATCCATTCTCTTAATTAGCTTTGTATTAATTGTATTTCGGCTTGAATTTTTACTTCTTCACTTACAAGAACACCACCAGTTTCCAATGCTGCATTCCAAGTCAAGCCAAAATCTTTTCTGTTTATTTTTCCTGAAATCGTAAATCCAGCTTTTTTATTACCCCAAGGATCTTTAGCCACTCCACCAAATTCAACATCAAGTGTAATAGGTTTTGTAACACCATGTAAGATCAGATTTCCATGTAACTTGTTTCCGGCATATTCTCGGCCTTCGAAAATAATCTGAGGATATTCTTCGGAATTAAAAAACTCAGCAGATCTTAAATGTTGATCTCGTTGTTCATTGCCTGTGTCGATAGATGCAGTCTCAGCGGTAAAAGATATTTTAGGTGAATTGAATTCATCTCCGTCTGATTCGACCTGAACATCAAAGTTTCTGAAGCGACCTTTTACATTATTAATCATTAAATGTTTTACCCTGAATTCAACTTCGCTATGTGTTGCATCCAATTTCCATGTTGTCACGACTGTGTTTGTGCTCATATCCTTGTTTGTTAATGTTCAAATTAATAACCCAAAGGTAGGGTAAACCATTCGCCTAATTAGTTGATGTAGGTTAAGAAATGAAATTGATGTAGGTTAAGAATGGAAAGACCGATATTTTGAAGCTCAAAACTATCTCAGCATCTATTAAAACAAACTTTGGCGATCCATTTATTCCCGGATCTTCCATTTTCAAATGATAGCTTTATGATCCGTCTTAGCCGGCAACACTCTAGTACCATTTAATGAGGCCCTGTCAAAATGCGCACTATTTACTTATATCCTGTTTGATTGAGCGAATTCATAGCTAGGAAAGATCGAGTCTATGAAAAGAAAAATGCCAGAAGAATTTTGAAGGCTATCTTGGACTTACTGCCAACCTGGTTGACCTCGGTAAAGCTAAATCAAGCAGGGTGATAAGTGCTTTACCCAATCTTTTACATATCTAACGGTTTGTTGTATAACCCACTTTTAATATTGTATTCGCCAATCGCAATTATCATGTGTCCCTTGGCATCCAATCTTCCTGCTACCGATACAAACTCTATTGTAGCATATAGTAAGCTTGAATTTCCTCAATGATAAAAAATTCTACTCTATATTTATTTCGATTGCGACTTGCATCTTCTAGTCCATTACGTGTTGCTACCTTGGGCTGATGCTATATGTCTTTCCTTCCTCAGTATCGAACGTGAGCACATATCCGGATGCGACAGTCTTTACCTCAGCTCTTGATCCCTTAACCCGGACTGGAGTATTAGTACGCAGTTGACATCGTCCGCCCTTGAGCGACTTAATCGTGGCGTGGCTAACTTTGCCTTGCTTCCAATCTATTGCTACTTCGAAACCCCCTCTTGCACGTAATCCTTTCACCCTGCCACTTTGCCATTGCTCAGGAATAGCTGGGAGCAAAGAAACTTCCCCAAGGTGACTTTGCACCAACATCTCTGTCATGCCTGCGATACCGCCAAAATTGCCGTCGATCTGGAAGGGTGGATGGGCGCAAAACATATTTGCAATAGTCAGTACCATGATCGCCCGACAGGCGTAGGAGTTCACGGAGTAATTTGTACGCATGATTGCCGTCATTCAGGCGCGCCCAGAAGTTAATTTTCCATGCGCGGCTCCAGCCCGTACCGCCGTCTCCCCGCAGTTCCAGTGTCTTACGAGCTGCCTGGGCAAAAGAAGGAGTGGTGAGAGAAGAGATCTGTCGACCCGGGTGAAGGCCGAAGAGATGTGAGACGTGGCGATGCTCTGGTTCCGTTTCGCGAAAATCCTTGAACCATTCCTGCAGGCCCCCATTCTTACCGACCTTCAAAGGGTAGAGCTTTTTCCTTTTATCCATTAGTAATTGTCGAAATTCTTCATCTGTGCCTAGTGTTTCAGACGCTTCTATGAGATTGGTAAACAAGTCCCAGATGATTGACATATCCATCGTAGTAGCTTGGGACACGGCGCCAGTTTTACCGTCAGGTGTCATAAAGACGTTTTCCGGCGTAGTTGATGGTGCTGTAACAAGTCGCCCCTCAGAATCCTCTACCAGCCAATCTAAACAGAATTGAGCTGTTCCCTTCATCAGGGGATAGGCCGTTTCGCGCAGAAATGTCCTGTCGCCGGTAAAAAGTGAATGTTCGTACAGATGCCTGCTAAGCCACGGTCCAGCCATTGCCCAATCAGCCCAAAGAGGACTACCTTTCCCAAGGTCACCCACTGGGTTCGAGACTACCCAAAGGTCAGTGTTGTGATGAGCCGTCCAGCCGCCGAGACCGTAAAAATTGTTCGTCGTTTCCTTTCCCGTGATAGCCAATTTTTTGATGAGCTCGAAAAGCGGCTCGTGCATTTCCGATAAATTACATACCTCAGCCGGCCAGTAATTCATCTGTGTGTTAATGTTGATGGTATAATTGCTGCTCCATGCGGGCCGAACCTGCGGATTCCACAGCCCTTGCAGGCTAGCAGGCTGCCCGCCTTGGCGTGAACATGAGATCAGTAAATACCGTCCAAATTGAAGGTATAATGCTTCTAGATGAGAATCAGGTGCACCGGAAGCATAACGCTTTAACCGTTCTGTAATAGGTGCCTTGATCTCCTTATTTTCGTTGAGTGACAAATATACCCGGTCAAAATAAGTCTGATAATCCTTTAGGTGTGCTTTTTTGAGTGCAGTATAGGGTTTTGCAGCGGCTGCATTTAGGTAGTTTTCTACTTGTTGTGTCTCATTCTTTCCATCCTTGTCGGGGCACTTCTCGAAGCCGTTGAAACTGGTTGCAGCGGAAAGTAGGAGCACTATTTCAGTAGCATTGCTCACATGAAGACCAGATGTATCAGTAATTACCTTGCCGTCTGATGGGAGTGCGCGAACTCGTAATTCAAATCGCATCCCTCGACAGCTAGTGGAATCGCTATACACGATAGGTTCGGGATGGATCACGTAACCGTTTGGATCTGTAAAAGAAGGAGCCTTTCCCTTTAAGGCCATTTCACGACTCCCAATCACAGTGCGTTTGTAGTGAAGCAGGCTTTTCGCCGTTACTAAACAATTTAGCTTACCTCTTTTACTCGCCTTTAGTCGAACGACGATCAACTGATCTGGAGCCGAAGCAAAAATTTCTCTCGTGTACTCTACATTATCAACTTTGAAGCGGGTTGTTGTTACAGCATCGGCAAGGTTTAGTTCTCTGTAATAGTCAGTAGGAGTGCCTGCGAAATTTTGTTTGATAATCACATCTCCAAGTGGTTCGTAGGATTCAGTGAAAAGCCCTTGCATCTTCCGAGCCAATGAATCTGCTAATTGGTAATCCTCATTGAATATTGCTTTCCTGATCTGTGGAAGGTAATTGGGTGATTTTGGATTGGGATTGAGGTTCGCTGGGCCGCCAGACCACAGTGTACTTTCATTGAGTTGCAATAGTTCTTCATTTACTCCTCCAAATACCATTGCTCCCAATCTCCCATTGCCTATTGGCAGCGCTTCTTCCCATTTCTCGGCAGGCTGCTTGTACCAAAGCTTTAGCGATTGGGAATGCGTAACAAGGGGGAGAAGAAGGCAAACCGTAAAGAACAAAGCCAGTCGTTTCGCAGAGTTATAGATTTAGTTTACCTAGAGGCATTTTGCCCGGCCAAAGTTATCTAAATTGTGCGATTATTTCATATCGTTTTGTATTCTTAGAGAAGGCGGTAGAGTGGGTTGTAGGAAGGGCAGATATACTCTCAGGGCTTATAAATATAAAGATA
>DASVUU010000268.1:0-3214 GCA_036386935.1 Cytophagaceae bacterium
ATATTCTTCTATTCTTTCAGCAACTCATAAATTCGATGCGAGAAATACCCTCTACACCGGAATTATTTTAGACCTAACTAACTACTCCCTCTACAACAAGATTTTCTTCAATGAGGGTAGAGATGGCCTAGTTAGAGTAAATGTAAACGACGAACAATCTCTGTTATCACAAGGCTATATTCAATTGAAACATAGGTTTAGTACAAGACTATTTGCTACGGCAGGGGTGCACCTTCAACATTATACGCTAGGAAATGCTTTCGCCATTGAGCCACGTGCCGGCGTTAAATATAGCTTCACGGACAACCAGTCTTTGGGGCTAGGGTATGGCTTACACAGCCAGGTTCAAAATCCCTATACATACTATCTCCTGACGCCTACTGCTAATGGATTTGAATTTACAAATAAAGATTTAGGCTTTACGAAAAGTCATCATACCGTATTTACCTATGAAAACAACATTAGCTCAAGTCTTGTATTGAGGGCGGAGGCATATTATCAATATTTGTTTGATGTACCGGTTGAACGGTTTGCAAGCTCCTACTCTGCTTTAAATACAGGGGCATCTTTCGATTTTAGCAACAAGACAAACTTAATAAATAATGGAACGGGCGATAACTATGGCTTAGAACTTACCTTGGAACGGTTTTTTAACAAAGGATTCTATTTTTTAATTACCTCTTCTTTGTTTGATTCAAAGTACAAAGGCAGCGACGGGATAGAGCGAAACACCGCCTTCAATACGCATTATGTGTTCAACAGTTTGATCGGAAAAGAATTCAAGACAGGAAAAAACAGTGTTATAGCATTAAATATTAAGTTCAGCACTGTGGGTGGCAGGTACTTTTCTCCGCTAAATTTGGAGGCGACGAAAGTCTACGAAAAACCGATATTTGACGAGGCCAATGCGTATTCAATTAAACAAAAATCTTACCTTCGATCAGATCTGAAAATAACCTATCGGAAAAATTACAGTAAAAGCACACTAGAGGTGGCAATAGACCTACAAAATATTACTAATCATAAAAATATTTTTAGTCAAACATATAATGCCAGGAATAACCAAATTGTGGACCAATATCAACAGGGGTTCTTTCCAGTACCATTTGTCAGATATACCTTTTAAATTGTTAATTTCATGAACGTGTTAGGTAGACATTATAGTTTTGATTATCTCGGATAGTAAGACCCATGAAACAAGAAAAAGAGTTTTCTAGCACAGCCAATCAAAATATAGATTTGTACAACCCTAAAGTGCGGATAATTGGCATTCCCCTGGTGAGTCTAGTATTGACTTCTATCAACTATTCACTCGGGCTTTATCCATATCAAAACTTCCTAGTACAGTGGTTGATTGCTTTTGTATATACACTTGTTTTATGGGAGGCGAATATAAAAATCTTTATTTGGTCAAGAAAAATGTTTCCACATTTTAACCAAACGAAGAAGCGACTGGTCTTACAAACTTTGGCGGAAGTGGTATTTATAAATGTATTTCTTTTTATTGCTGATTATCAAATATTACCTAGACTTGGCTTTTACTGTGAGTCCTACTTTTCATCGCTTTTACAATGTTTGATTCCTACCGTTATAATTACGCTGATTTATGAGAGTGCTTACTTCTTTATATTATGGAAAGACCATATTGTAAAAACGGAGAGTTTAGTACATGAAAATATCAAATCACAATTAGATGCACTGAAATCACAACTGGATCCTCATTTCCTATTCAACAGCCTGAATACGCTTGCTGCACTAGTTGGCGAAGAAAATGTAAATGCGCAAACATTCTTAGCGCAATTGTCAGACGTTTATAGGTATGTGCTAGTCAATCGAGAAAAAAATACCGTTTCATTACAAGAGGAAATAGAATTTCTTGATGCGTATGTATACCTCAACAATATAAGGTTTCGAGAAAACTTAAGAGTTGAGAATAGAATTTCGGCAAGCTCCATGGACAAAAAGATTGCACCATTAAGTCTACAATTGCTTATGGAAAATGCCATTAAACACAATGCCGCTTCAAGGGAAAACCCCTTGGTTATTACCATAAGGGACAATGAAGATGGGTATATCGTAGTAGAAAATAACAAACAGGAGAAAAAAATATTGGAGAAATCTTTAAAGGTAGGCCTACAGAACATTGTAAACCGATATAAACTATTGACTGAGAAAAACGTCTTTATTATTGATGAATCGTTAAAGTTTACTGTAAAAATACCGTTCCTAACGGGTAGTACAATCGACTAATTTTCAGGCAATTGGATAATAATAAAGCTCCTACCACACCCCACAATAAATAGCAGATGGATGTATTAATTATAGAGGACGAATTTCCTGCGGCTGAGAGACTGCAAAAGTTAATTCATTTCATTGATGACAACATTAATATTGTCGGAATACAGGAGAGCGTAAAATCGGCCAAGGCATGGTTTAGCTCCAATCCCCTTCCCGATTTGATATTTGCTGATATACAACTGTCCGATGGACTTAGTTTCGAAATTTTTGATGCTGTTCCTATACAAAGCCCAATAATATTTACAACTTCTTATGACGAATATGCCTTAAAAGCATTCAAGCTAAAAAGTATAGATTATCTACTGAAACCATTGAAGAAGAATGAACTTTCAGACGCCATAGAGAAATATAAAGAATTGCAAAAAACTTTTCGAAAAGATGAATATGCGCTGAGGGTAGAGTCCCTTATGGATCAGCTATTGCAGGATCAAAGGAAGTTTAAAACCTGTTTCTTAGTGAAATACAAAGACGAGCTTATCCCCATCCAGCAAAAGCAAATAAGCTATTTCTTCTATTCTAACAGGATGGTTTGTCTTACTCAAAATGATGGCAAACAATTTTTAGTCGACTATTCATTGGAGGAACTCGAAGCGCTACTTGACCCTGCAGTTTTCTGTCACATAAATAGGCAGTACATAATTAATATTTCCTCAGTACACAAAATACATACTCATTTCAATGGTATGTTGAAGCTAGAGCTGCTTCCAAAAAGTGAAGTGGAAGTAATGATAAGCAGAGACAAAGCAAAATTATTCAAACGATGGATGGAAGGATCTTAAATAAATATTATCAACGGTTACATGTCTACTTGAACAAGATCTTCACGCTCGGTATCAAAAACCAACAAGCCTTCTTCCGTGGCGCCGAGACGTCCCACCAGGCCATCTCGTGTCCATACACCGCTTCCGCCAACACT
>DASVUU010000269.1:0-4296 GCA_036386935.1 Cytophagaceae bacterium
ACCCTTTGATCGAACTACCCAATAAACTACTGCGAAGGCAGACAGTGTAGACAAGGTATAAGACGCAGAATATAACAATAAGGCATTTGTAGTCGTGTCATTCATTACCAAGAAAGTCAGAAATAGATACCCAGCTTGAGCAATTCCTGAATAAGCCAACATTCTCTTTAGACTGTCTTGCCTTATTGCCAGGACGTTTCCTACAATGACGGTCAGTGAAATAATCGCAGATAAGGTTAAACCCCAATCATCGGTGATGGTGTTGAAACAGACACTGAAAAGTCTGAAGAAGGCGGCAAATGCTGCTACTTTTACAATCGTTGCCATGTATGCAGTAATCAATATTGGAGCTCCTTCATATACATCTGGTACCCAAAAGTGAAATGGAGCTACTGCTACTTTGAAGCTTAATCCAATTAAAATAAGTAAGACCCCTATGTAGAATAAGACCGGTATTTCATTTACTTCATTTACATATTCAGCGATCAAGTCAAGATTGAAAGAGCCTGTAGCCCCGTAGAGGAATGCAATGCCAAATAGCATGATTCCCGTCGCGAATGCGCCAAGCATGAAATATTTCAAAGCAGCTTCATTAGAAGCTAAGTCTTTTTTCCTGCTTCCAGCTAAGATATACATCGGAATGGATAGAATCTCTATTCCTAAAAAAAGCATAGAAAGATCGGCAAAGGAGGTTAGAACAACTGCCCCGACTAAAGAGAAGATTATTAATGCATAATGGTCTGAAATGTTGAATTCATTCCTTTCATATTGGTCTTTGGATACTACGAACCAAAGTATGGCTGATCCCAAAAGCAAACCCGTAAAGGCGACAGCATATTCATCAATAAATATCATGTCGTTGTAAAACCTCTCAGGAAAACCCCAATCATAAACATTCACAATGAAAATTGCGGAGAGCCCTAATACGACTATTGCCCAAATGAATTTTTTAAATCCGAATATCTCGGAAACCATTGCAATAATCCCAAGAGTTGACAATAAAATAATTGACTTCATTTCAGTAATTTTTAATTAAGGCTATTCGTTAGAAATACCTTCAAAATTATATGGGCCTATTTGATTGAGTAAGTCGTCGCTAGCGAATGTACAACAATTTGACTAAACCCAGGATTTATAATCTATCTTAAACTATATGCTTTTTGAGCGTTTTGTAAGATACCTTTTACTGCAGGTTCGGAGATTTCCAGAAACGGCAAAGGGTAAATTCCAATAAATATGATAAGTATAACTATCGGTATGAGTACAGCTTTCTCGGACAAAAGAAGGTCTGTAAATCTGTTAGTAAGATCGTTGGTTTCACCTAACATCGCTTTTTGGAATGAAGAAAGCATATAGACAGCGCCAAAAATAATTGTAAGGCCGGCGATCCCAGCTAACACCGGACTGTATATAAACAACCCTGTAAACAACAAAAACTCCCCAACGAAACCACTAGTAAGTGGTAAGGCAACGCTTCCCAAAAGTATGATTATAAAAAAGATTGTAAGGGACGGGGCAAGCTTTCTTATACCGCCAAGTTCTGATAGATTTAATGTATTTGTTCGAGCAAACACGATATCTATAATGAAAAACAATCCAACAACATTTATCCCATGAGACAACATTTGTATCATTACCCCCTGGAGCGCTTCCTCATTGTTGGTAAATAGCCCTGCAGCGATTAAGCCAACGTGGGCAATGGATACGTAGGCAATCAATGTTTTAATGTTGTTTTGTTTTATTGCAATAATGGAAGCGTAGATAATTCCAATTACAGTGAGAATAATCATCGGTAAGCCGAGAGTCGCTACAGCACTAGGTACAACCGGAAGCACCCATCTGATTACCCCATAAATACCCATTTTTAGCATTATTCCTGATAAAAGCATCGTGCCTTGTGTCGGACTAGTAGTGTACGTATCTGGCTGCCAAGTGTGGAAAGGAAAAATTGGCATTTTGATGGCAAAGGCCGACATGAAGGCGAGGAAGACCAATATTTGGGTGTTTAAATCTAAGGTGGATGCCACACCATATATGGCCGTGATAGAAAAAGATCCTGCTTTCAAGTAAAGGAATATTATTCCTAGCAACATGAAAAGACTTCCCGTAAGGGTGTATATAAAAAACTTAAAGGTTATTCTTGTCCTGCCCTCGCCGCCCCAAATTAGGCAGATAAAGTATATCGGAATCAAGGCCAACTCCCAAAATACATAGAATAGGAAAGCATCTCTTGAGACGAAAACCCCTATCAAGGCAGCCTCCATTAATAGTATCAAGAAATAGTAAAGTCTATTGCTCTTGAAATTTCTTGGAAATGCAGACAGTATGATGAGTGGAGTTAAAAACGTTGTAAGCAAAACTAATAATAGGCTAATTCCATCTACACCAATGTTAAATGATATCCCCATCGCTTCAATCCAAGGAATATCTATAGCAAACTGATTTCCACCAGCGTTGGAAAAACCAGATAAAATGTACAGTGATAGAAGGAATACTACAATGGAAGCCCCAAAGCTGAAGTATTTAACATTCCCTTCCTTAAAGGCAAACCCTGCTAATCCGGCAAGGATAGGTAAAATGATTAATAAGGCAGTTTCCATTAAAATTTAATAAAAGTATTAAAGAAGATGATTATAATTATTCCTATCACCATGGTGAAAAGATAGGCGCTGATACTTCCACTTTGAATGTATCTCAATGCGGAGCTGCCTTGGGTACTGAGCTTTCCCCAGAAATTTACCATTGGATCAATGACCTTAAGCTCTACGAATCTATATAGCACGTCAGACATCGCGTACAGTGGTCTGGTAATAGTAGATCTGTATATTTCGTCCACATAATATTTATTGTAAAGCACTTTATGGGCGGCAGAGGTCTCCTGACCTTCAGCAGTCGGTAGAGCCTTTTTGGAAAGGTAATAATACAATGTAAGCACGATAACCAAGATGACCGCACCGGTAGAGATGCACATCAAAAGGATTTCTGAAGAGTGGCTCAAATGTGCAGTTTGCTCATGACTTACTGGGTAAATCACTGGCGCTAAGAAGTTTTTCAAGAAATTACTTCCTCCAAACACTTCTGGAAATCCAATAAAACCTGATACTGTAGAAAGAATCGCCAAAATGATCAAGGGAATTGTCATGATGGCTGGAGATTCATGCAAATGACTCCTTTGGTGGTCATTGCCTCTAAAGCCACCCCAAAAGGTAAGCGCGACCAATCTGAACATATAGAAAGTTGTCATTAGTGCGCCTATCAAAGCAGCAGCCCAAAGTAATGGGTTGTGCTCAAAAGCATGTGCAAGTATTTCATCCTTAGAGAAGAATCCCGCGAAGGGAGGAATACCTGATATTGCCAATGTCGCAATTAAAAAAGTAATAAATGTAATCGGAAGTTTCTTACTCAACCCGCCCATATTTCTTATGTCCTGCTCACCGCTCATGGCGTGTATCACGCTGCCAGCACCAAGGAAGAGTAAGGCTTTAAAGAATGCATGTGTTGCCAAATGGAATACGGCTGTTGAATAAGCTCCTAAGCCTAGCGTAAAGAACATATAACCGAGCTGACTTACAGTGGAATAGGCCAATACCTTTTTTATGTCATTTTGCACAAGTCCTATTGTTGCAGCAAAGATGGCTGTTGCTAAACCGATGATGCCGATAAACTCTAAAGTGAATGGTGCAAGTGAATACAAAATATTTGACCTTACAATCATATATATCCCAGCAGTAACCATGGTTGCAGCGTGAATGAGTGCAGAAACAGGAGTAGGGCCTGCCATGGCATCTGGAAGCCAAGTATATAAAGGTATTTGAGCACTTTTACCCATTGCTCCTACAAATAATAGAAGCGTGATCCAAGTAAATATTTGGCCATCAATACCAGATGTGGCTGCTTTTCCAAAGACAACTGAGTATTCTATCGAACCAAACGTTGTAAAAATCAAAAGCATCCCAAGCAAAAAGCCAAGATCTCCGATTCGGTTCATAATAAAAGCTTTCTTGGCTGCATTGTTGTAATTGTGGTTCTTGTACCAAAAGCCAATAAGCATATAAGAACAAAATCCTACGCCTTCCCAACCTGCAAATAATACCACATAGTTTGATCCCATTACCAAAAGCAGCATGGAAAACACAAAGAGGTTTAAGAATGCGAAATATCTTGCGAAACCTTCGTCGTGTGACATATAGCCTGCAGAATATACGTGTATTAGAAATCCAACTCCGGTGATGATACTCATCATTAAAATTGTGAGCGGGTCGATTAAAAAGGAGAACGGAACAGACAAGGAGCCTG
>DASVUU010000270.1:0-6851 GCA_036386935.1 Cytophagaceae bacterium
GCCCGCAGAAGATATCACAGAACTAACCATTGCAGACTTAAGTGGTAGGGTATTATTGCAACCGGAAGTGACTGGTAAGAGATCCGCAGAGATAGATGTCTCATCTTTGTCTAAGGGCTTGTATATTATCACCGCTAAAGGAAAGCAATGTGTAGTGGTAAGTAAGTTTTATAGGCAATAAATTGAGATAACCATAATTAAAGAGGCTGCCGGTATAGGCAGCCTCTTTCTTATCTCTGATATTCGATAAAATTTATCTACTTATGGTTATATTTTGCGTTGTGTGACACATACCTTCAATTGCTTTAAATATTTGCTTTAACCATTGGTAAGTTCAAAACTTAAATCATAAAAGGTTTCAGTTGCGCCATTGTCAAACATACAAGGAGGGATACTGGCACGCCTACTACCGTGTTTTTATGCAACATTTAAAGAATTCCCTCTGTTACTTCACAAAAGATCTGAGAAGAGGGAGGGAATAAGTGATCTAATAAATTTGTTCTTAATACAACTTTTTCTTGATTAGATAAACTTTCTTAAAATTATCATCGGGATTCCACCTAATCACAAACCAATACTTCCTTTAAATGTGTTTCAATTATCAATTCCCTGAGTACTCCCCATTTCCTAGACCATTAATATTACTATAATAGCTTCCTTTCTGCTTCTTTTTTCTTTTAAAGTTATTCACAAATGTGGATAATTTAGCGACCTGTTGGTAGCGTCGATATTGTTTCTGTCGGTTAATTCCTTGTTGGCTTCTCTCGTAATTATAGTATTGAAAGTATATTCTTAATCCTTCATATAGCTCTTTGCCGTCCTGGGCGGATAAAGATAGATGTGATTATAATTGACAGTTCTCCATAATCTTTCTATAAAGATTATTATCTATTGCGCGACCCTTGCCGTCCATACTAATTTGAGTGTTGCCTTTCCAAAACTCTATCCATTCTTTCGATGTAAACTGGCTTCCTCAATCGAAGTTGATTTTCTCAGGCCAGCCATCCTTCTCTATAGCCTCTTCAGCCACTTGTAAGCAAGCGTTACTTGCATGACTGTTAGAATACCCCAGGCTCCAACAAAGCGGCAATAAAGGTCCTTAATTGCCGTCAGATACATAAATCCTTTCCCCATTGGAAGCCCTGGTTGGATCGTTCGATTTTCAGGCCCTTCAATAAGTAAGGACGTATGTAATTGCCATCACCTAAAATACTAAGTCATTTTTCGGATAGATAGCCTCAAGTCCCATGAGCCTTAGTAATCTACTTACCCTTTTATGATTTAGATCAATTCCGATATCCCTTAGATGATCGTGTATAGTAAGAACACTTGATGTGGGGTGTTTCAGATAATGGATGACCATAAGACGTATTATTTCAAAAGTTCTCTTTACTCTCTCTCTTGGGCGCAAAATAATAATTGCTTCTTGAAACCAAGAATTGAGCACTGCTTGCGAAGACTAAGCTTGTGATGCCTGTCCAACAAATCAAGCCTTTCATTGACCCTGAAACTTTCTTTAGGCTTTTTTTTTTAAAGTCATTGTCTAATAGTATGTCGCAGATTTTCGCATATAAACTTGTCAGCATCGGACCTGATAGTTCGGTCCCTTGGTATTGTAATCAAACAGTGAGGAAGCATTATCTAAAAATTCCTGCTTCCACTTTGAAATCTGATCAGGATTTACTTCAAATTTCTTCACTAGCTCAGATAGGCTATGTCTTTCTTTGATTGATTCTATCAAAACTTTTGCCGTGAAAGTGGCGTTAAATTTAGGTCGTGTCTTTCTCATTTTCCCTAATCTTAGTTAACAAATTTTAACCCCAATTTGTAGCCCAGAATTAGCGGAGTATTGTACCTCTTTTTGTTTCAAGACAAAAAGAGGGCCGGTCTGGCAAGACAAAGGTATCGTAAAAAGTCTAAATTAAATTATAAAACGCAAGGGTTAAACCATGATGCCATTTTTCCTCGAACCTGTTTTCCAACAATTAATGTAGATTTGAATTTTAGTAGTCTTATACTTATCTAAGTATTGAGAGTATTGATAACTATGGTAATTACCTTTCACCTAGAAAAAATCTCTCGCAATAAAAAAACAATACCTATAGTCCCCACCGTTCCAAAAAAGACAAGCGACCTATATTCCTCCCCAAAAAGTTTACCTCCAATAAAGTAAAATATCCCGGCAATTACTATTGAAATTATGATGATAGCCCCTATGACCAGGCAGCCCGATTTCTCTTTTAGTTTATCTTCCATGAGTTATATTTACGATGGACGCTGTTTATTTGATGTGAAATAGCTTTGCAATAATTTCCAAATGTCAACCAATAAAGTTTTCGATTTTTTCCTAGTCAGCTTAGTAGGTTTAGTATTCTTAAAAAAGGTGCTAAATGTTTTAACCGTACTCTCACATTCAACCTACAAAATCATGAACTGCTTTAAAGCTAATCAAGCACAATTGTGAATTGTGTTTTGTTATTATTAATAGCTATAACGGCATCACTATACTTTGGTGGCCCCATTTTCCCTTTTGCTCCATTGGAAGAACCAGATGCTTCTGTTGGCATTCCAACGAAATTAGTGTTAAATTTCCCATCGCTATTTTCATCGTGGTGAACTGCAATAGCGTAATTCCCAGAAGTAATACCTTCTATTTTTATTTGCATTTTCCCTTTTGTTGCTGAGGCGTTAACACACCTTACGGCAAGGTTAATTTTTTCGGGAAAGCCTGTTTCCTTATTGAAAATACAGACTTTAATAACTCCCTTATTGGATTTTACATTGTTTACTAATACAGTTATGTCTACTGTTTGGCTTTGTGCTGTAAGAATAGAACAAAGGCTGAAGGCTAAAAAGATGACTTTTTTCATAATAATTGTTTTTATTTTGTTTTTTAATTAATTGCCTATGTATGGGCCGTCCGTCGTATTTATGTATTGAATGATTGCGCAATGGTTTTAACTCTCTTCTTACCAAATCTCCCAAACCACGCCTTCGCATTATCTACACCTAGGTAAACCGTTGGCACAACAATTAATGTTAACAACATTGAAGAAGTTAAACCACCAATCAATACCCATCCTAATCCATTCTTCCACTCGGCACCCGCACCTTTTGCGATAGCAATTGGTATCATACCAAAGACCAAGGCGAGCGTTGTCATCAAGATTGGACGTAGTCTTGTTTTTCCTGCTTCCATAAGCGCATCTAATGTTGAATGCCCTTTCGCTTTCAATTGATTCGTAAAATCGACAATCAAAATACCGTTTTTTGCCACAAGTCCCAGCATCATTATCATACCAAGACCGGTAAATAAGCTAAAACTCGCTTTTGCCAATGACAATGCCAAGAATGCTCCTATCATGGCAACGGGAATAGAAAACAATACCACAAATGGATAAATAAACGAATCATACAAAGCAACCATTATGAGGTAAATTAATAGTACGGCAATGCCAAGTACGCTAAGCAAGGTGTCGGTTGAGTCTTTTGAACGTTTTACCTCACCTGACCAATTGTATTCTATTGTTTTTGGAATCTGCATTTTATCTAACTCCACCTGTAAAGCATTTGCCACGTTGCCACTGGGTGTACCCAATATCTGACTTCTAAGGGTAACAGAACTTCTTCGATTTCTTCGTTCTAATTTTGATGAACCAACACCGTAAGAAAAATTGGCAAACTGATCCAAGCGAATGGTTTGCCCCTTGTTATTAATGAAGCTTAGTGCTTCCACATCGGCAAGATTTCTTCTGTCAAATTTATCTAATTGTACTTTTATCGTGTATTCATCTATGCCATCTCTAAATTTTGCTTTCTCGTTACCAGCAAAAGCACTTTGCATAGTAGCACCAACCAAATTTATATCAAGGCCCAATTTTGACATTTTATCTCTATCTAGCGATACTTTCAATTCCGGGAAGCCTTCTTTGATAGATACCTTTGTATTAATAGCTCCAGGTATTTTTTGCAATACGACCTCAACCTTCTTTACCAATGCCAATACTGAATCAGCATTTTCACCAGAAAATATGATTTCAATAGGGTCGTCTTCATTACCCCCTAGGAAAGAAGGCTTAGCAGAGGTGATTTTGATTTCAGGAAATTTGGCTTGCAACTCTTTCAAACTTTCTGCAGAAGCTTCGTCAGTGCCCTTTGGCGCTACATCGGCAGGATGAATTTTGACGTTTAATTCTGATTGGTTATTGCTATTTCCCAAGCTAATTAAATCACTTGAACCACCTACATTCGCAAATACAGATTTTACATAAGACTTGGATTTTAAAAAATCTTCCACCTGTTTTGTAGTTAAATTATTCTGCTGAAACGTTACACTTTTATCATACTCCAACTTTATAATAAATTCTCTTTGGTCTCCCTGCCTTACAAACTCACTTCCAATAAACCCAAATCTAGGTAACTGAACTGAAGCCATTATCATTGCCAAAATAGCTAGTGATGTAATAGCCTTATGGTTTAAACACCACCTTAAAGCATCTCTATACAAGTGAACAATATTTTCTATTCCTATTTCTAAGTTTCTTATAAGACCACCCCAAATCCCTTTCTTGGTTTTTACATCTTCTACTCTTGCAAACCGGGATGCCAACCATGGCGTAACAGTAAACGATACAAACAAGCTCATTAGAGTAGACACCACTACTACCGCTGCAAATGGGGCTAATAGCTTACCGGTAGTATTTGTTAATAATAAAAATGGAACGAATACAACAATGTCCACCATTGTAATAGATAGGGCGGTAAAACCTATTTCATTTCGTCCATCTATGGCTGCTGTCCGTTTGTCTTTACCCATTTCTAAATGGCGATAAATATTCTCCAGAACCACAATAGAGTCATCGACCAAAATCCCAATTACCAACGACATTGCTAGTAAAGTCATTAGATTAAATGTATAGCCTGCTATGTACATAGTGATAATGGCAGTGACTAAGGAACACGGCACAGCAATCATTACAATAAAAGAGTTTCGCAAGCTGTGTAAAAAGATGAGCATCACAGCTGCGACTAATAAAATCGCTATGAGCAAATCATGTTGTACAGCCTTTGCTGCTTCTAAGGCGAACGAGCTTGTATCAATTGCTACAACAAATTTTAGATTAATATTGCTGTACTTCTTCTCTAGTTCAATTATTTTATCTCTCACAGCTTTACTTACTGCAACAGAGTTGGCATCCGTTCTTTTTCTCACTTGCACACCCACTGCTTCTTTGCCGTCTAAACGGTTTATGTTAGTGATGTCTCCTTTGCTATCAATAACATCGGCGATATCTTGTAGTCTAACAGTGCTACCTATTCTAGAGGTAGCTACAATTAGGTTTTTCAACTGCTCAATCTGCGTGAACTTACCGGTTAGTCGCACCACAGTCTGTGAGTTTCCTTGTTCAATTTTTCCTGTTGGAAAATCTAGGTTGGCGTTATTGATAGCCTGATTTACTTGTAGAATAGATAGGCCATAAACAGTCAGTTTCTCCTGATTGACATTGACTCTTATTTCCCTTTCTTCGCCACCAAATAATTGTACACTACCTACACCTTCCAACTGGGATAATTGTGGGATAATTCTATTTCTTAATTCGGAGAAAAATTTTGTAGAAGGCAAATCGGAAGTAGCACTAATACGCAACACGGGCAGGTCATTGAACGAAATTTCCGACACGGTTGGTGTTGTCGCATCTGAGGGCAATATACTTTGAATGCTGTTGATTTTTGCAATTACATCTTGCTTCACATCTTTCAATGATACCTCATTTGATAACTCTAAGGAAATAAGAGAAAGCCCTTCATAAGATGAAGAATTAATGGACACAATACCATTTTGATTCGATAATTGGTCTTCAATTTTTTTCGTAACCTGACTTTCTATTTCGTTGGGTGCTGCACCGGGATAGACCGTAGTAATTGAAAGCAATTGTGGTGTAAACCTAGGTAAAATTTCATATCCTATACGGTTATAGGAAATTATTCCCCCTAGCAATAGTACCAAAAATAGTACTATAATGAGTGAGGGTCTTTTTATGGCTATTTCAGTTAGTGTCATTTTAGTTTGATTTAATTATCAATTATTTTTTATCGTCCCTATTTTATCTACTTGCGTGGGCAACTTTGATACCGTTCGCAAGATTTACAAGCCCACTATTAGCTACTAGCTGTCCTTCGTCTATTCCGTTAGTTATCTCAATTTCATTATCCAGTATTCGTCCTAGAGTTACATTTCTCAAAACAGCTTTTCCATCTTCTATCACATATAGCTGCGGACTTTTTGTAGAACCTACTATAGCACTTCTGCTTACAGTTAAAGTGTTTATAGGCTGCTTACTTTTAAAAAAGGCTTTACCAAACATCCCAGCCCTAATCAACTTATCGCCGTTGTTGATGTTGTTGATCTTAACTTTAACAAGGAAATTTTTCGAATCGTCTGCTTTGACTGAAATGTAACCTACAGAACCAGCTAGTTTACTACCAGCATATGCATCACAAGTAACATCGATTGTATTGCCTATTTCAAATTGTGCCACCAGGTTTTCTGGAACAAGAATATTAAGCTTAACCGTGCTAATATCCGTAATCACTGCTATAGGCATACCTGGAGACACAATTGAGCCTGCTTCAAAAGTTTTGGAAGTGATGTAGCCACTTATTGGAGCATAGATTTTCATATATGTCATCTGCTTTTTTAGAACCGCGATACTGTTTTGAAGGCTTTTCACAGAAAGATCTGCTTTCTCAAAAGCTGTCTTAGTTATAGCTTCTCCGCTCGATAGCACTTTGTTTCTCTCATAAGTCCGCAACGCATCTTCATAGGAGGTTTGTGTGTTAGCTAAATTCAA
>DASVUU010000271.1:0-4105 GCA_036386935.1 Cytophagaceae bacterium
GGACTTTCTGAAGGCATTTCCTTTCTTTTATTACTGTGCATTGCAATGGCTTTAAAATACATGCTCAATTTTCCAGCAGCAGTAAAAGTGGTTGGCTGGATACATGGAGTCCTATTTGTAATGTACATTGTAGCACTTGCACATGTCACTTATGCTCAGCGCTGGCCCATACTGAAAGCCATAGTTGGTTTCCTAGCATCCCTCATACCTTTTGGGACGTTTATACTTGATAGTAAACTAAGAAAAGAAGAGCAGGAGGCACACAATAGAAATTCTTTTGGCAAAAATTTACGTTAGCCGCCAAATTTTATACCATCAGCCAATCACGTTGACCTTTACCCCAGTCGGCGCTTTTACATAATCAAAAATCCTTTTCGAGCCCTCCATGTGCCAGCTGACTTCAACTAGCCCCAGCGGATGAGGCCACGCACCTTTCACCGATTCTATCTCTTCAGCACTCACCTTTATTTCTACTACATTTAGATTAGGGGCTTCAGGATAGTGAATTCCCAATAAATTCTTAGAAAGGAAATAAGTAGGACTGGCAGACCAGGCATGACACATGCTTGTGTCGAAATTAAAATATTCTGGCGTATTAGGCATACCTTGAGACAACATCCAACCCCACCCTTCCTTCATCAGCGTTTGTGCAATTTTGGGCAAACCAAGTTGGTACAAGCCATCGAAAATATAGAACGCAAAACTTGGAGACATATAGACTCCACCAGTAGGATCTATTCCATTGACGAACATTGATTTCAGTTTCACAGATACATGACGTCTGATGTCTTCTACTCTTTCCTTTGATACCACCCCTGCGCGCATCGCGAAAAGGCTTGCATGAGGAGAATGACTTGTCTTTTTGATGTTATCGGCGAAACATTTCTTTTCGCTGTCCCAAAACTTGTCAGCAATAGTATCAGATAAAATAGAAATTCTTTTCTGCAGCTCAGGCAAAGCATCTTTCTTATTGATCGCTTTGGCCAACGCTTCGGCATCTCTCAAAGCAATGAGGTAGGTACAGGTAAACATGCAATGAATCCCAGTATTGTGTAGGAAATCTCTCGGGATTCCTATATCACCGTGAAAACCTCCATAAAAGGATCTTTCACCATTCCGTTTGTGCCATTCCGAGTCTAATAGCAAATCACCCCGCTCATCAGCAAGCTTATGAAACCATTGAAGGTTTTTGGTAATTGCATTCCAATCTCTCTCTATGGATAATTTGTCGCCTGTATTGTCGTAATATGCCTTGTATCCCTCGACCATATTTAAAGCGAAGTCAGCAATCGTATACTCACCATGATGTGGGTAAACGGCTCTAAATTTACCGGAAGGGTCTGGCGACTGACCATAGAGTTCCATACAACGTTTCATCAAAGCATGGTCACCAAAAGTTGCTAAATTATTATGATATTGTATGATCGTGTCTCTGCCATACATACCTCTTTCCCTAGTGACACAGTCTACATAGGCATCTTCCATGTTAGCAGCCTGTGTCCTTTCACCCATCAACCAAATATTCTCAAGCGCTTTGTCAGACACTGTTAATGTACCCTTCTTAATCACTGGATAGCTTGCTAGTTTAAATTCCAGAGTTTCGAGAACGATATCACTGCTCAAGTTTCTAACGGTAATTTTCAAAAACCTGGTTCCCCTTGGGTGCGTTGGAAACCAGTCCAAGCTATCTTTGCTACAAAGTATTTTATCACCCCCGCAATAATTGAACCTATGGACTAAATGCTGCTGATCCTCTTCAAGAAGTTCGCTATAGGTAATATCTAATGTACTACCCCTGACTCCCGACAATTTTATAAAAGGATAAATAAGCAAAGTCTCTCCCAAATCCAGCGTGACGGAAAAGCCTTCAGGATAATTGCTTTTTGAAAAGGTCTTGCCAATAACCTTATCGATTTCGACCGCTTCAAACTGCTGCCCATATTCATCCCAACTGGTGTCCCTACATGGGTTTTGTGCCTTGTCAACATCCTTTACCGGCAACCAGCCACCAACTGATGAAAGAGACTCATTTTCCCCAAAAGGCATTTGCGACTCTTTTAGCAGCTTAGAATACTTATCGAAAACTATGCCTTGGCTTCTGTAAAATAATATAGGCGAATTTTCTTTTTTATCTCCAGAGAAGTATACTCCCGACCCTTTAGGTATGGCAAAATATTGTTCAACTATATCGTGATAGGCATTGACCTTTCCAAACATAAAATTCCACCCTTTCTTTAAAGGCCATTGCTGGTTTATCCTCATGCTGCGGGTTTCCAGTTCCACCCCTCTCGCCATCAACTGACCGTTAATCCAGTTTTCGCCGAAGAATGTACCTACCGTTATGTTTTGGTCTCTTTCAGAAAAAACCCATGTTTTGAAAGCGACCATGGTTTCCGTCCCTTTCTGTTGGTTAAAAAAATCAGAAACGGGGACAAAGAAAGAATATATTATCTCACTAGTCCGCAATGGCAACACATGCAAGGCCTTTTTAGCCTTTACTTCACTGAAGGACATGAACGGAATCTCGCGAGCACTAGGTAAGCCCCACGAATCTTGTTGCTTCAATTCAATCGCACTAGGCCAATGGCTGTCATTGAAGGCAACAGTCTTCCATCCCTCCTCTTCGTTCGCCTGGTCAAAGATATCAATAGAATTAAGCGCAAAACTCATCTTTGGCGCATAGATCCCATGCTCTTTTGCGACTACACCGCGCCAATTATTCTTTTTATTGGTATCTAAGAGTATTGGCTTATCACCAGATTTCACCTCGCCCCAAGCAATGAGTCCAGCTCTATTGGGCATGGATTTGTATGTATTATTTCCAAAATAATTAACCTGCACCGCGAGGACATTTTTGCCAGGTTGTAATACTGCTTTTAGATCATAGGTGTCATAAACAGGAAATCTTGGATCAAACCTTACTGGACCTTGATTTAAGAATTTGCCATTTAAGAAAAGTTGGTAAGAGGTATCAGCAAAAATGTGAAACTTAGCCTCCTTAACCTCACCTTGTATCTGAATATTTTTTCTAAAATTTCCATAAAGATTGCGACCTAAACCTGCAGAATCTAACCAGACAAACTTTGCAAAATTCGGTTTAAGACTTTTATGGTCTATTTGTTTACTGCTGACTGAAAATGGATATAGCAACGATCCCAATACACCTGTCGCTGTATTTCTGACGAAATGTCTTCTATTCATTAAAAGAGGAAATTTTTAAAGGTTCTTTAAATTTAGATCTTTAAATATTAATAAAAAAGTGCCCTGTAACACTTAATAGATGGCAGCAGCTAACTTTAAGTTAAGGTCCAGCCTATCACCGATGAATCCATATATTTACCCTCTTTCAAAAATAACGTCTACCCGGACCGGTATTCTCATGTCGACAGAGTGTGCCATTTGGGACAGAGTCTAAAGACGAATATCTAAACTATAGACTTACTATTGTGCTCTACGAGAACATCCTTGACTGTTGTCCATCCTATGCCGGGATATCGATCATTGTCTAGCTTTAACATATTGGACCGGTCATCGATCATATTTCGCATGTATTGCATCCCCTGCCAAGGCGGATATAATTCATTCTCGCCACCCGCTAACTTCCTTACGATTTTTATCATCAAGCTAAGAAATCTGAGACCTCCGGGACGGAACATTCTAAATTTTTCGCCTGTTACTTCCATGACTACTTTCTTTACCTCTCTTGCACTTATCAAATCGCCCGCTATTCGAAGATATCGGGGAGCATTATCATCAAGCGCTGCTTTTGCAGTGAAGGCGGCCGTATCATCCATCGTGGTGAAACAAAGTTTATGATCGGCCTCGCCCCAGTAAAGCACGAGTTTTTGCTTGTAAAGAATAAGGGGCATCTCATTAGTTATCAATTCCGTAAAGGCACCGTTAAAAATAGTGGTAGCCTTAATGGGAGTCCTGTCCAAAATCTTATGAAATTCCCATCTCAAATCTAAGTTTCTATTTTCACCATCCTGAAACTTTGTGAAATCAAGCGAATAATCAGAAGGTATAAATCGAGGTACCTCAGCGGCTAGGGCACCGTCTAAAAGTGCCTTTTGTGCATCAATAACCACATCTCTAAGACCAGCCA
>DASVUU010000272.1:0-8649 GCA_036386935.1 Cytophagaceae bacterium
GCTAAAATTCAACGAGCTGAACCCGCTATATGCCGTATACTTTTCTTACAAAACGAAGCCCTATTTGATCAGAAAAAATCTTGAAGAATTGGCTTTACAGTTTCCTGATGAGAAAGATTTTGAAAAAAAATGCAGGGCCTACTTGTTACAGGCGAAAGAGCTTTTTCATGACAGCGAATACAGAATTGTAAAAAAGAACTTCGATGGTATACTTTCCTACATGATAGGATTGTGCAAGGTGCCCCTTAAGCATGGTCCAAAATTATTTAGGTCCTTGTGGGCTGAGCTCGAAAGACACTTTGAAACAGAGGAGGTAAAAATAATATTTTCGCTGGTGGCCTTCTTCCTTGGAGCAACGCCATTCGAAACACCTGCCGTCTATAGCCTTCTCAATTATACTGAACTTCAGCATGATGGATATTGGAATATCGAAGGAGGCATGTATAAGATCACAGAAGCGATGGTCAACCTTTTAAAAGCAAGAAATGTCAAAATTACCTACCGTACAGAAATAAAAACCGTAGAGGTCTCTGACAATGCAATTTCCTCATTTGTAGACCAAAACGGAAAGAAGTGGAGTGCTGACGTATATGTATCGAATGCCGACGCGGCATCATTTAGAGGTACCATTTTGAAAAGGAAGAAATATACGGAAGCGAAGTTAGATAAGATGGACTGGACACTTTCTCCATTCACCATTTACCTGGGCGTAAAAGGAAAGCTTGATAATATCTATCATCACAATTATTTCCTTGGGGACAATTTCAGAGAGTATGCGGACAAGATATTCAAGTCGACCGTCTCTCCAAGTAAACCTTATTATTATGTAAACGTTAGTTCTAAATCAAACCCTGCTTCGGCGCCAGATGGCTGCGAAAATATATTCATCCTTTGTCCAGTACCAGATTTGAGATTTAAGAATGGATGGGAAGATAGTGAGCATTTAGCAGACCAGATCATAGATGATCTATCCTCGCGAATCGGGTACGACTTGAAAAGCAATACCCTTAGCAGAACAGTATTGTCGCCTATAGATTGGGAGGAGAAATTCAATCTCTACCGCGGTAGCGGACTCGGGCTTGCTCACGGCATGAATCAGATAGGCGGTTTAAGGCCCTCAAACAAGGATGAGGAATTTAAAAATTTATATTATGCGGGGGCCTCGACAATACCAGGTACCGGCTTACCAATAGTAGTCATCAGTTCAAAGTTAGCGACAGAAAGAATCTTACAAGACCATGGAGTTATATAACACAACCTCATTAGGCTGCAGTAAATTTATTACATCACAGTACAGCACCTCTTTTACATTAGGTATAAAAGCGTTGGATAAAAAATTCCAATTGCCCGTGTATGGAGTGTATGGATTCGTAAGATATGCAGACGAAATAGTAGATACTTTTCACGAGCACAACAAGACGGAACTTCTTTCTGATTTTAGGCGCGAAACGTTCAAGGCTATACGAGAAAAAATAAGCTTAAACCCCGTATTGCATTCTTTTCAGTTAATAGTCAATAAGTATAAAATTGAGGATGAGCTTATAGAGGCATTCCTTAACAGCATGGAAATGGATTTGTATAATAATTCATACGATGAAGAAGGGTATCAGAATTACATCTATGGCTCAGCTGAGGTAGTTGGGCTCATGTGCTTAAGAATCTTTTGTGAAGGGGATCAGGAAAGCTATAGCAGACTAAGAGAACCAGCGAGGAGTTTAGGCTCAGCCTTCCAGAAGGTAAATTTTCTGAGAGACATAAAAAGTGATTTCAAGGAGAGAAAAAGAGTTTATTTTCCAGAGGTCGACTTCAGTGATTTTCAAGAAAATGAAAAGTTAGCGATAGAGGCTTCCATTAAAAAAGATTTTGACTTTGCTTTTGAAGGAATAAAGAAACTTCCTGATGGAGCAAGGTTAGGCGTATATCTTGCATATATTTATTATCAAACGTTATTCAAAAAAATACAAAACGTAGCTCCGTCCGAAATTATGGAGAAAAGAATCAGGGTTTCAGACAATCATAAGTTTGCCCTGTTCATTGGAACATATTTTAGGCACCGGTTTAATTTCTTATGAGCAATGTGTTAATATGTTTTATCATGGTGATTGGACTTTTTCAATCAAGCAATTTGATCAACTTATCGGAGCTTCGAACTAGGTATAAGAAAGCTGTGGAAGACGAAGATGAAGCAGACGCCCTCTTCAAGATTGTATCAAGCAACGAAAGCGATGCCGTTTTTTTGGCCTATAAGGCCGGCCTGGAATCTATTAAAGCGAAGCACGCTTTCAATCCAGCAAAAAAAATAAGTCACGTGAGCACTTCAATGAAAACCTTTGAAAAGGCTGTGGCAAAGGATCCAGAAAATATTGAAATAAGGTATCTGCGTTTTGTAATCCAATATCATGTCCCCTCCTTTATGGGCTATAGCAAGAATTTGGACGAAGACAAATCCGTCATTGTGAAAAATTTCGATAAGGCGGAACAATACAAGATTGATCTAAAATATTTGCAAGAAATAGCTGGCTTTATGATTTATAGTAAGAAGCTTACCGAGGCAGAAACCATTAAAATAAAGGCCCTAGCAAAATTATGATGTACACCTACCTCATACTCCACATTTTCACCCTGCTCTTTCCAGTTTCATATTCATTTGAGTCTAAAGTTAGCTTCTACAAAAAATGGTTACCCCTTTTTATTTCCATTTTTTCCGTAGCTGCCTTCTTCATCGTGTGGGATGTTATCTTCACCTCAAAAGGCGTTTGGTCTTTTAATAGAGATTACTTAATTGGCCTATTCTTCCTACAATTGCCCATTGAAGAGTGGTTGTTCTTTATAACGGTGCCCTATTCCTGCGTATTTATCTATGAAGCGCTCAATTATTACATTAAAAAAGATTATCTAAAAAAGTATGCCTTTGTTATTACGTTAGTACTGGTAGGTATCATGCTTTCTGTGGCTTTCCTTCATATAAATAAATTATATACTTCAGTTACCTTAATCTTCGCTTCAACCTTTTTGCTATTTCATTGGTTTCTATTTAAAGACAGGTATCTAGGTAGATTTTATATGGCCTACCTGGTTCATCTTATTCCTTTTTTCATAGTGAATGGAATACTTACTCGACTACCTGTGGTAATTTATAATAATGCTGAAAATTTGGGTATCAGGCTATATACCATCCCTATTGAGGACACCATGTATTCGCTTTTGTTGTTACTTATGAATATCACTTTTTATGAATGGTTAAAAGGAAAATTTCTAAAAGATAAGAGCGATGCTAAATCTTAAAGTAAATATAGATCTTAACTCTGGATTTTGCTTTGGCGTCATCTATGCCATAGAGATGGCGGAGGATATTCTTACTGAAGAAAATCATCTATATTGCCTGGGAGACATTGTTCATAATGATGAAGAAATAGCTCGACTCCAAAAAAAGGGACTTAAGATAATAGACCACGATGCGCTAATAAATCTCCGCGATTCGAAAGTTTTGATCAGGGCTCACGGCGAACCTGCATCTACGTATGAGCTTGCCTTAAAAAATAATTTAGAACTGATAGATGCTTCGTGTCCAGTAGTATTAAAGCTCCAAAACCGAATCAAAAATTCATTTGATAAGAACGATAATATTTATATATACGGTAAGCATGGACATGCAGAAGTGATAGGGCTTTTAGCTCAAACAGATAATAAAGCGGTAGTTTTCGAAAACCCAGATGAGCTTGACATGTCCAAGCTTCCTTCCAAGCTGACCCTGTACAGTCAGACTACAAAAAGTACTGATAAGTTTTACAACATAAAGAAGCAATTGCAGGAGAGTGGAGTAGAGGTAGAGGTGAATGATACAATTTGTAGGCAGGTATCCAACAGAGACCTTGAGCTACGGAAGTTCTCTAAGAGATTTGATACGATCATTTTTGTATCAGGGGCGAAATCTTCGAACGGTAAAGTTCTTTACAATGTTTGCAAAGAAGAAAATCCTAGCACACACTTTGTGTCAAGTATCACCGACATCGATACATCTTGGTTTAATGCAGAAAGCACAGTAGGCATATGTGGCGCCACCTCCACGCCAATGTGGTTGATGGAAGATGTAAAAGAATATTTAATAAATTTGTAAATGATTATAAATATATTGTTGATGGTGGGCACTTTTGCGTTTATGGAGGGCGTTGCCTGGTTTACTCATAAATACATCATGCACGGCTTTCTATGGAATCTCCACAAAAGCCATCACAGTGAGAGACACGGGGCGTTTGAATTAAATGATTTTTTCGGTGTCTTCTTTGCGATCGTTGCAATTATATTAATCAAAATAGGTTTCGAGGAATTGAATTACCTTTTTTGGATAGGACTGGGAATTACAGCTTACGGCCTCGCTTATTTCATATTTCATGATGTGATAGTACATAGAAGAGTTAAAATAAAATTCATAGCCTCATCCGATTACCTGAAAAAAATAATTAGAGCTCACAAAATACACCATAAAACTACCACAAAGGAAAATGGCGAGGCTTTCGGATTTCTGTACATTGCTAGAAAATACAGGGCTGCCCAAGCTAAAGCCCAATCAAAGAAGTCGCAGATTTTTTAGTTGATTAGTTAAGGAGTCAAAAATTTGGTAAATTAGTTTTCTACATGATTGGCCACGTGGAAATATTTTTACCTATTATAGAATTGATCAAATGCGAGTAGTTGCTGAGTTACCCCACATTGAGTTTAAAATCACTATTTTCTCCTGGAATGGCAAATACCTCCTTAAGTTTGAAAAAGGGATGTACGAGCAGACCTATAAGATAAGCGAGATGGATGTAAATGGCGACGAGGAAATAAAGACCATTGCTCGTGATGAAGAGTTCTTGAAATCAGCTATGCAGCGATTTAAGGATATGAACAATGATTTAAACCACGCATTGAATAGAATTTAGATCTAGCGAAGACCTTCGCTGTTGTACCTACATCCGAAGCCGCTAATTTAGTCTGCTTATAACCTAATACTGTCGAAGACGGTAAATTTTAAGGATACTGTTGGCCTGAAAACTTGCCGCCGATTGTTGATACAACAATTCGCGCCTTTAGTATGAAGAAACCGCCGGTTAATCCAAAAAGCAAATCCATCTTTGCATTTACAATAACTGTTATTTATATTAGAATATCGACACCGCAACTCGCGAGTTCTGGTTTATAAATAAAAGGGATAAAATAGGCTATAGCAGCCTGTTAAGAGGCAAAGGATTTTGGCTATCCCAACGGGAAATATAAATTTAGGACTATGAGCAATTTCTTAAAATTTTTTCTTGATCGATTTGATGAACTTCTGCAAACCCCAAGGCAGCTTGTTTACGTACACTTTTTATATTGTTGCTGGTAACACCAGTTTAGTTCTTTAATTTCTTAATCAATTTAAATGTTAAACTATAACAATCAATATGATAACGTCCCATAAATACTTTACATTGAAGCTTCATGCCGGGCATGATGCTGATGCCGTTACTATTTCCAAGACAGGAGCTGTGTATCTTACTCATTTATTTGAATTAGATATTTTGGACAATGATGAAAACAATATTTCTCATAACCGATTGAAACACATTGATGAGAAAAACTTGAAGGCCTTGGCATTCCAAAAAGATATCTTCGACAGATTTAAATGGCATCTGAATTAATGCTCTCGCTTAACAATTATTTTTCAAATTTTGCCATGACCCTCCAGGGCTGGATTTTTCTTCATCTATTCAGGTGTTGTAGGTAGTCTTTTGCCTGATTCCAGGTCTTTTACAAATAATCCTAATCTTTACTTCTTGCAATTGACTTGATATTATTTAATATCAATCATTATATGCTCGCGCATTTCAGTTTATGGCTGAGCAAGATGTTAAAACATCCAAGAATATGCCCACCATAATTTTACAAACCTTCATTAATTCAGATATAGAAACTTGCTTCGACTTATCGCGAAGTATAGACCTACACAAGATTTCTACCTCCCATACCAACGAAAAAGCCATTGCGGGAACCACTAGTGGACTAATAAATCTAGATGAGTTTGTTACATGGGAAGTTGTTCACTTTGGGGTCAAGCAGAGGCTAACCACTAAGATTACCCAATTTAACAGGCCGATTCACTTTCGCGATGAGCAAGTAAAAGGAGCATTTAGATATTTTAAACATGATCATTACTTCGAAAAAAGGGGAGACAAAGTCTTGATGAGAGATGTGTTTGATTTTAAATCCCCATTAGGGCTACTTGGAAAGCTCGTAGATCAGTTAGTGCTATTAAGTATATGAGAAATCTATTATCGAATAGGAACGAGGTTATTAAGGATTTCGCGGAAACAAATCAGGGGCAAATTTTATTGAATGTAGAGTAAATTCATGGCTATGTACTATAAAAAAATTCTCCTTCAAATTTTCATTCTCTCACTATATTGGGTTTTCGGTTGCACCACCGCGGAAAAACAAACTTTACAAACTGTACCGTCTGTTGACCTAAAACGATACTCGGGCAAATGGTTTGAGATCGCCTCATTTCCCCAACGGTTCCAGAAGGGATGTCACGCGACTATGGTAGAATATATACCTACCGCTGAGGGATATATAATTGTTAAAAATGCCTGCAACAAAGATAGCCTGACCGGTAAAAGGTCCTCTATAAAGGGAAAAGCATTTGTTGTCAAAAACTCTGGCAATGCGAAATTAAAAGTTCAATTTTTCTGGCCGTTCAAAGGGGACTACTGGATCATCGATCTGGCAGAGGATTATAGCTATGCGGTGGTGAGTAATCCCGAAAGAGATTCATTGTGGATTCTTTCAAGAAGCCCCGAAATGAACGAATCCGTTTATCGGGCAATTAGAGCAAGACTAGAAGGAAAGGGTTTTGATCTCGCCAGGTTGCAGAAAACTCCACAAAGGTAAAAGATAAGGCAGCTGGCACACCTTACATAATCTTTCAAGTCTCGGAGCAAATGCTGTTTTTCCTATTAAAAAGTATTTATTTATTACCGTATTCGTCGATAAGGCAAGAATTGCGGATCAGTGCCAGAGGGTGTATAAAATCTTCTAAAAAAAAAGCTAAAACAGATCAAGCCAATTTTTCAATAGCCCTTTCTATAGCTGCTACGAGGTCATCCATTCTAAAAGGTTTGCTGATATAGTCGTCCATTCCAGCACCAATGCATTTTTCTCGATCTCCATCAAGTGCATTTGCGGTAACAGCTATAATCACTGGAACATAACTAAATTTATCGTTTTCCCTTATTATTTTTGTCGCTTCTAGGCCATCCATGATAGGCATGAGTACATCCATCAATATCAAGTCGTAATGTTTTTGATGCAAGGCTTGAACTGCCTCCAATCCATTGTTTACCAGATCTGGCTCATACCCCATCTTCGATAACACCATTCTTGCTAATTTCTGATTGGTCGGATTGTCTTCGGCGATAAGGATATTTAGAGGAAAACGGAGGGCGAAATCGGCAAAGCTATCCTGTGTTTTCTTTAAAACTGTTTTCCTGTTGCTTGCCTTTAATTCCTGAAGAACAGCATCTATCAACTGTTGTTGTTTCAGAGGTTTCATTAATATATTTGCAAAAAGTTGCTTGTCAGGTATATAATCACCCATCGATGTAAACAAAATCACAGGGATCTGTGGACAAGCCTGTTTGATTTTTTGGGTGAGCTCTGCGCCATCCATTTGTGGCATTTGCATATCGGTAATAATGATGTCGAAAGGGCTTGTAGGATCTATCTTTTCCAGAGCTGACTGGCCATCAGCCGCCATTGTCACATCTATTTCCAGATGTTCTAATTGATACTTTAATATATTTCTATTTGTAGCATTGTCATCTACTATAAGGAGCTTTTTGCCTTTTAGGGAGGGGAACGATTGCTGCGTAAATACGCGAAGAGGATCCCTCGCCGCACTGGCTTCGATTGAAAAAGTGAAAGTAGTACCTTCACCCGGATTGCTTTCAACTCTAATTTCTCCACCCATTAATCCAATAAGTTTCTGACTTATCGCCAGACCGAGTCCAGTTCCGCCATATTTTCTTGTAGTAGAGGAATCAACTTGGGAGAACGACTTAAAAAGTTTGTCTAGCTTATCATTAGGAATTCCAATGCCCGAGTCTTGTACCGAAAACTCCATCATAAACTTATCATCTAATAGCTTGTTAGTAGGAGCAATCGCCCTTACTTTTATAAGTACCTCGCCAACTTCTGTAAATTTCAAGGCATTACCAACAAGATTCATCAAGACTTGCTTGATCTTAGTAGCGTCTCCCAATATCATTGCTGGGAGATTGTTTTCAATCATATAAATGAGGTCTACACTACTTTGTGAAGCCTTCAGAGCAAATATATTCAGTACGTCTTCAATGCATTTTGCAAGTGGAAAAGGATGGATATCCATCTCCATATTGCCTGATTCTATCTTAGAAAAATCAAGGATATTATTAATAATAGATAAAAGAGCCACACCACTAGTGCGAATGGTGTCTGTATAATCCTTCTGCTCCGATGTTAAAGAGGTATTAGCTAGTAAGTCGGACATCCCTATCACACCATTCATCGGCGTCCGTATCTCGTGACTCATATTGGCAAGGAACAAACTCTTGGCCGAATTAGCCTTTTCAGCATCGGCTTTTGAGAGCT
>DASVUU010000273.1:0-4234 GCA_036386935.1 Cytophagaceae bacterium
TACAATGAGGGTTGGTGCTCTTGGAATAAAGATAAAAGTTTCAGGTCGTTTGGGCGGTGCAGAAATGGCAAGAACTGAACAATATAAGGAAGGACAAATTCCATTGCACACACTTCGTGCCGATATTGATTATGCGATATCTGAAGCTCATACGGTGTATGGTAAAATCGGAATTAAGGTTTGGATTTTTAAGGGTGAAGTTTTTGGAAAAAGAGACCTTTCTCCAAACATAGGAGTAAGTAGCAATCAAGCTTCCTCTTCTAACAGTGGTGCAGCTGGTGATCAGCAAAATGGCCCTCGAAGAAAAAGAAATGATGCCCCAAAAAGGAAAAGGAATTAATCAATTGTAGCTAAAGCTTACAATCAATAATATAGATCATGTTACAGCCAAAAAGAACTAAATTTAGAAAGCAGCAAAAAGGTAGAGTCAGAGGGATTGCTACTAGGGGTAACTCAATCGTTTTCGGATCTTACGCAATTAAGTCCTTAGAAGGTGGATATATCACCAGCCGCCAAATTGAAGCCTCCAGAATTGCAATAACACGTGCGATGAAAAGAGAAGGTCAAGTTTGGATTAGAATATTTCCTGACAAACCTATTACAAAGAAACCCGCTGAAGTTCGTATGGGTAAAGGTAAAGGTGCTCCTGAATATTGGGTGGCTATCGTGAAGCCGGGAACTATTTTGTTCGAAGCCGGTGGAGTATCCCAAGAAATGGCTGCCGAAGCACTGAGGCTTGCAGCTCAAAAGTTGCCAGTATCATCAAAGTTTGTTATCAGGCCTGACGCAGTTAAAATATGAAAAATTCAGAAATAAAAGCATTGAGTAATGCTGATCTTCTTGACAGACTTAAGGTCGAGCAAGAATCACTACAAAGATTAAAGTTTGGACATGCTATTTCCCCAATAGAAAATCCTTCTCAAATTGGTAAGGCGAGGAAACTTGTAGCAAGACTTAAAACAGAATTAAGATCTAAAGAAATTTCTAAATAAGAGAATGGAAAATAATACAACACCTGTTGAAAGAAACCTAAGAAAAGAAAGAGTGGGAAGAGTGGTTTCCAACAAAATGGAAAAGTCTATAACTGTTGCAGTTGAACGTAAAGTGAAGCATGGAATGTATGGTAAGTTTATTAATAAAACTACCAAACTAATGGCACACGACGACAAAAATGAATGTGGCATTGGTGATACTGTGAAGATAGCAGAAACAAGACCATTGAGTAAAAGTAAAAGATGGAGATTAGTTGAGATCATTGAAAAAGCTAAGTAATTATTGGTAATTCTTAACTCTCAATAGATTAAAACATAAAATATTATGATACAGCAAGAATCAAGATTAAATGTTGCGGATAACAGCGGTGCTAAAGAAGTACTTGTTATACGTGTACTTGGTGGAACAAGAAAGAAATACGCTTCAATCGGTGATAAGATTGTTGTAACTGTAAAATCGGCTTTAACTTCAAGTTCTTTGAAAAAGGGAACTGTTTCTAAGGCAGTAATAGTTAGAACAAAGAAAGAGATTAGAAGACCAGATGGATCTTATATCCGATTTGGTGACAATGCCGCAGTTCTTTTGAATGCAAATGATGAGCCAAGAGGTACTCGTATCTTCGGGCCAGTAGCAAGAGAATTGAGAGAAAAACAATTTATGAAAATCGTTTCTTTAGCGCCTGAGGTGTTATAATCATGGAAAAACAGAAGAATAAAATAGTGAAATTACACATTAGAAAAGGCGATACAGTATCTGTTATAGCTGGCGATTCTAAAGGTAAAACTGGTAAGGTTGTTACAGTTGACACAGAAGCTCAGAAGGCAATAGTTGAGGGATTGAATATTGTATCTAAGCATTCTAAACCTACTGCTGCAAAACCTAATGGTGGTATTATAAAGAAAGAAGCTCCGATACATGTTAGTAATTTAATGGTAGTTGATGGTAGTGGAAAACCATCAAGAATCGGAAGAAAGAAAGATGCTAACGGTAAGCTTCAAAGATTTTCAATTAAAACAGGAGAAGTAATAAAGAATGGCTAATCCAAGACTAAAAGATAAATATTCAAAAGAGATCATTTCCCTTTTGTCTCAAAAGTTCCAGTACAAATCTGTTATGCAGACACCTAGGATTACTAAGATTGTAATTAACAAAGGTATTGGTGCTGCGGTTGCCGACAAAAAGCTTGTCGACATTGGGGTTGATGAATTGACTACTATTGCAGGTCAAAAAGCTTTGGCTACCAAATCCAAAAAGGCTATTTCCAACTTTAAACTTAGGGAAGATCTTCCGATCGGAGCAAAGGTGACGTTGAGAGGAGATAGAATGTATGAATTTCTTGATCGACTTATGACAATAGCTCTTCCCCGTGTAAGAGATTTCAAAGGAATTAGTGACAAGGGTTTTGACGGAAGAGGTAACTATACCCTTGGTGTAAAAGAACAGATTATATTTCCAGAAATAAGCATCGATAAGGTTTCTAAGATATCTGGTATGGACATCACTTTCGTGACGACTGCAAACACAGATGAAGAGAGTTTAGAATTATTAAAAGGATTTGGTATGCCTTTCGCAAACCAGAAAAAATAATATTATGGCAAAAGAATCAGTAAAAGCTAGAGAGAGAAAAAAGATCAAAATGGTAGCTAAATATGCTTCTAAAAGAGAAGCATTAAAGACTGCTGGTGATTATAGAGCGCTTGATAAATTACCAAGAAGTTCGTCAGCTGTTAGATTACATAACAGATGCAAATTGTCTGGTAGACCTAGAGGATACATGAGGAAGTTTGGTATTTCCCGCGTTTTCTTCAGAGACTTTGCTTCTGCAGGTAAAATACCTGGTGTGACAAAAGCTAGTTGGTAAAAATAAAAAGATATTTTTTTTTCTAGAAAATATCTTTAACTTTGCAGCCCTATTTAAGGGCTTTTAATTTTAAGGCTTAATAATTTTCAAAAAATGACCGATCCAATAGCAGATTTTCTTACAAGATTAAGAAATGCCATCAAGGCTAATCATAGAATCGTTGAGGTACCTGCTTCTAATATTAAAAAGGAGATAACTAAAGTTTTATATGACAAAGGTTATATCCAGAATTATAAATTCGATAGTACCTCTGTTCAAGGAAGTATTAAAATTGCATTAAAATATAATGCACAAAGCAAAGAATCCGCGATTGTTTCATTGAAGAGAATCAGTAGCCCTGGTCTTAGAAAATACGTCTCTGCTGAGGGCTTACCTCGAGTACTAAACGGTCTAGGCATAGCTATTGTTTCAACTTCGAAAGGAGTAATTACAGATAAGGAAGCTCGTGAGCTTAAAGTTGGTGGTGAGGTTTTGTGTTACGTTTATTAATTTATAGTCATGTCAAGAATAGGTAACAAACCGGTTACATTGCCTGAGAAAGTAGAGTTCTCAGTCGCTACAGGAAATGAAGTTATTGTAAAAGGTCCGAAGGGTACTTTAAAGCAAACTGTCGATCCAGATATAAAGGTTTCTATAATAGATGGTGAGATAGTTGTAGAAAGACCCACAGAACAAAAAAGACATAAGGCAATGCACGGTCTTTACAGATCACTTATTGCTAACATGGTTAAAGGCGTAAGTGAAGGTTGGAAGGCTGAATTAGAATTAGTTGGAGTAGGTTATAAGGCCAATATTGTAGGAAGCATACTTGAACTAAATCTTGGATATTCTCACAATATTTACATGGCTCTTCCTGTCGAAGTATCTGGAAAGGCTGTTACAGATAAAGGTAAGAATCCTATTGTTACGTTGGAAAGTATTGATAAACAATTGATTGGGCAGGTAGCTGCGAAGATTAGGTCGCTTAGGAAGGTGGAGCCTTACAAAGGTAAGGGTATACGCTTCGTTGGTGAGGTAGTTAGAAGAAAAGCTGGTAAAACAGCA
This sequence comes from Cytophagaceae bacterium, assembly GCA_036386935.1. Taxonomy (GTDB): domain Bacteria; phylum Bacteroidota; class Bacteroidia; order Cytophagales; family Cytophagaceae; genus DASVUU01. The sequence continues at coordinate 3,899 of DASVUU010000273.1, forward strand.
TCAAAATAAATAATGATATGTAGGGCTTCCTACAAATCATCTTAGAAAATAATAAGATGGCAACTAAAAGAACATTAAGAAGAGATAGAATAAGAAAAGGTATCAGAAGCAAAGCTTCTGGGACTCAAACTAAACCAAGGTTATCGGTTTTCAGAAGTAATAGCAATATTTATGCTCAATTGATTGATGATAACAATGGCAAAACTCTTTTGAGTGCGTCTTCATCTGACACTAAAGCCACTGGAAATAGGGTTGAAGCTTCTAAGTTGGTAGGCCAAAGGCTTGCTGAGAAAGCTATTACTGCGGGGATCGCTGAAGTAGTTTTCGATAGAGGTG
>DASVUU010000274.1:0-1920 GCA_036386935.1 Cytophagaceae bacterium
CCTTGAAGCCATTCTGAGAAATTAAATATACATTATCAGGAAGCGCCTGACCATCTAATAATAAGTCGACATTAAAATCCTCGTTTTTGAATGCCTTGTAGTTGTCCTTAGAAAGAATAAATCTAAAAGGGGCAGGAATAGGAAACTCCTTGTTATAATTAATTATCCTGGCAGAGCTTTCTAAGAATAGTTTAGGTATGAAAAATAATGTGACCAGCATAATCAATAGGGGTATGCTCGCATATTTCAAATATTTTTTATTACCATCAATTTTTACAGCATCAATAAATGGCACAAAGGCTAGCTCTTTAGTTTTTTGAGAAATACTAGCGTAAATCAATTCTTGATTGCCAGTGGTGACATTGCGTAGCTGTATGGTATTCAATAATTTATCAGCGATTTCAGGAAAATATTTTCCCAATTGAATCGCAGCCTCTGAGTCGCTGAGGTAGTCATTGAGGTGGGAGATTTTATACAGAGGAATGATGATCCAGGCGACAAGGCTGTATAAACTCAAGCCTATGAACGAAATTAAAAGGACCAATCGAAGTTGGGAGCTCAGCCTTATAAAGTATTCTATGTAAGTAAAAAAGATAAAGGCAACAGATATTGTCAGGAGGAAAAAAATACTTCCTTTCAACAGCAGGTTTAAGTAATACTTTTTTTTGTATTCCTGAAGTTTATCTAATAATACGTTATAGGGCACTTCTTGCGACATCAATTGATTCAAGTCATTTAGCTAGATATTAGTTCGAATGCCTCGGGGTAAAATAAACGGTACTAAAATCGCGATATTGCATCGCATTATTAGGAAAGTTTTTTACATGAGATTGCAATAATCGATAACCTTCGTCGTACCAAAGTGTTATGATTGGCGCATCTTGCATGGCTATATTTTCAGCCTTCATAAAATAAGCAAAGGCCTCTTCTTGTGTTTTAGCTTGTAACCCCATTTCATAAAACTTGTCAAAATTAGGGTTCTTATATCTTGTAATATTGGGATAAGATTCTTTAGATAAATCGTCAGGTACTGACTTTCCATAAAGGAACCATAAGAAATTTTCCGGGTTTGGAATATCTGCCAAAAACCCACCTTTATAGAAATCACTCTTACCTCTGATCATATTTTCTACCAACTGTGCAGTCGGTACAATATTCAATTCAACCGATATGTTAAGATGATCTTTCAATTGTTTTATAACTTCTTCGGCCACCGCAACATTCCTCTCGCCGTCAGAATTCAATTCCAAGGTTAACTTTGGAAATCCTTTACCCCCGCCATAGCCAGATTTTTCTAAATAGAATTTCGCAGAATCAGCATTAAACTCATAACCTGAAATTTTAGTCACATCATACACAGGATTTTTAAATATATCCAGTGGTGTGATGCCATGGGTAGCTGGAGCGTATCCCTCCCCATTTAGTACCGCCTCAAGTATGTGTTTTCTATCAATCGCATACGAAAATGCCTTTCGCAAATCCTTGTTGCTGAACAGCTTGCCCTGGTTCAAGAACGACAAGAAGTGCGTGACCATCTCTGGAGATTTTTGAAGCTCGTATTGCCCATAGTCTCCCTTTTTAACATTCACTTCCTCCATAATTTCGATGATGTAATCCGTTGGTAAACGATACATCATGTCAAGATTGGCCTTTTTGAACTCCAGCAGCTCGGTCTTTTTATCCTTTATAAACCTAACTTTAATTGCATCTAGATATGGAAGTTTATTTCCGTCTTTATCGACGCCATGATATTTTTCATTCTTCTTTAGTATAATAGAAATATCGTCCTCTACACTCAAAATTTTAAATGGCCCGGTTCCCACCGCCTTTATCCTCATCTCTATGCCATACTTTTCATAAGCCTCTTTAGGGAAGATGAAAGTAAAGGGGCGGGCTAGATTATATAAAAATAATGAATTT
>DASVUU010000275.1:0-4621 GCA_036386935.1 Cytophagaceae bacterium
TAGTCAATACCCTATTAGTAATTGTACATCCCGTAACTTTAGGAGATGTCTCTTCCACAGTTATGGGATTTTTTTCACATTGCCCTTTTACATTAAAAGCTGCCTCAGGTGGGGAGCAGATTGTTATCTTTCTATTACTAACATATGGACAGCCAGTAGCATCTTTCATTGTCAACTTAATGGTATAGTCCCCCGGAGATTCATAGGTCATTGAACCTGGGTCCTTTGTAGTGGCCTTCTTCCCATTTCCCCAATCCCATTCCCATGACACGGGAGTACCCTCAATTGAGCCCACTGCAATTTTGGTTGCGCCATTAAAGCAGAAACCGTTTACTGAGTAAGTTGCTTTTAGTTTACAAAGGGGCGCTAAAACTTTAATCGTTATAATCTTCTGGGAAGTTGTAGGTGGGCACGCATTGTCTTTTGCAAAGACGGTAAATGTTTTGGTACCTATATCCGAGTCTTGCGGGGTCCAACAGAATTTGGCCGATGGTGTCGCGCTTGCCGCCCCTGGAGTGAAGCTTGCTCCTGTTATGGACTTATCCCAATCCAGTTCTACCAATTGGCCAGCATTTGCGTCAGAAGCAGATACATTAAAGCAAATCTCTGTATTAGCGTTGGCCTGAATTTCTGTGGTGCCAGAAGGTTCAATACCTGTAACAACCGGGGAGACATTGCTTCCGTCAATTACTGCTATTACAAGATCTCGCGTAACAGAGCTAATTAAAATATTGTTTCTAAATTCTTTGACTTTTACAGCCACTACAGTTCTTTCAAGCTTCGTAGGATGAATTTTGAGCTCCCCAGTTTTGGAATTAAAAGTTGCTACTGGCAATGATGTAAGTGGATTACTAGGGTTGAAACCCGGCCGATAATTTACATCACTACTTAATCCTGATTTAGGTGGAACTATAGAATATTCTAATCTGTCTCCATCCCCATCAATGGCTGAGAAATTAACGGTATAGTCAGTGTTTAAATAGGGTAAATTTAAAGGTTCATTTATAAACCTCGGTGAACCATTGCAACCAACAGCTTTATTATTAATTGTGGTTTCGATATATATACACTCTTCATTACCAATATTTGTAATAGCTTTATCTCTGAAGCACCTTTGCCAGGAAAACACCCAATCAGTGCAGGTTAACGGAAGAGAAAAATTGCCAACATAAACAGATTTATAAAAGCCAGGCTTAGTACCACCCTCGCACTGACTTTTTTCCGTTTTACAAGAACTTACTATTTCTTCGCTTAATTTTTTTATATAAAAAAAATTATTCTGACCACACGTAACAGCGTTGTATTCAATCTTTGCTGAATCTGGAATATTCTTTGCCTGACCGCAATCTGAAAACAAAGTAAGGGTAAATTCATATTTGTTTCCACCTAGACACTTAAAAGTCATATCTGCAGCAGAAAAATTTGAAGCTTTTGCTTCGTTACCTACCATTAAAAACAAATATGATAGAATAACCAGAAGAGGTTTTTTGAGAGACACGGGACCTAGTTTAATATTGGAATACGAAATTAGAAATAATTATCCACAGATTTTCTAAAAAACAGCCTCATGTAAGTTAATTTCAACAAAAGAAAAAATCCAAGCCTTAATCATTGAAAAACAGGGCTTGGCTTGTTTTTTTAAAGCTTTATACCATCAACCCGTATGTATGTATTATAGAACTATGTATATATTCGCCTAAACTAACAAAAAAAGCTGAAAAGTAAACTATGACAATCTTGATTGAAATTATTGGATGGACGGGAGCATTAGCAGTAATTATAGCTTATTTTTTAGTCTCTTTAAATAAAGTGAAGAGCGCAAGCTATTTATATCAGATACTCAACCTGGTCGGAGCAATCTTGCTGATAATCAACACTGCATATCTGAAGGCATATCCTTCGGCGTTTGTCAATGTTGTATGGGTAGGCATTGCAACCTATTCGATTATAAAAAATAAAAATTCTTAGTCCTTTCTCTCAATCTTGAGGGTTAGTTCTTCATACCAGTCAGCACCATACTTTCTGGTAAGGGGTCCCTTCAAAAATTTGTACAGAGGCACGCCAAGCTCTCTCCCATGATGGCAAGCCTCATTACAGATATGCCACCTATCATAATTCAAAGCATCATAATGGTCATACTTCGTAATACGAATTGGGTATAAATGACATGATATAGGCTTTTGAAAAGATATTTTACCTTCTAAATATGCCTTCTCAATACCACATTTCAATATTCCTTTGTCATAAATTGCGAAGGCACATTCTCTGTCATTTATGGTAGTCGTAGAATAATCACCTTCTGAATCTAAAATATACAAACCCTTTTCTTCTATTACGTCCTGACCTTCTTTGCTGAGATAAGGTTTGATTTTGGAGTAATAGTTTTCAATAATAGGCAACTCGTCCTCCGTCAATGGGGCGCCTAAGTCACCCTCAATACAGCACGCACCTTTGCATTTATTTAAATCACAAACAAAAAACTTATCTGCGATGTCGTCACTTATAATAGTGTTACCAATGGAAATCATGAAAAACGAATTGAATTTTAGAATTATTGCAAACTTATGCCACAACAGTGACATAATCCAATTAGTTTTGTTGGCATAGTTTTTATATATTAATAGTTATGAATAAAAAACTACAAAGCATTATAGTAATAATCGCTTTTTTATCTTTCGGAAATGTGTTGTCTGCGGGGGCGCAAACCCACAGTGACTCAGTTGCCTATACACTCTCCACTACGCCGAATCCCTTTGATGACAGGCTGGAGATCCGTATCAAAGGCAATACCCCTGTTATAAAGTATATAAAAATCACTGACATTATTGGCAAAGAGGTGGCTTTTTTAGATGTTGCTGACAGACCTCTGCCAATCAATTATTATTTGGATTTCAGTGGACTCAAACAAGGTTTATATCTTTGCAATGTTTATTCGGAAAAAGGGCTTATAGAAACGAAGAGACTTTATAGAAATAAGTAATCCCCTTCCCTCTATTTTTTAAACTACTTTTATAGAACATTTCCCCAGTCTTATTATCCTTTTATAAGATTTTTAGTAATTTCGCCTCCAAATATTTTTCAAAATATGTCAACTTATACTAAAATTAATAATATAACAGGCTGGGCTATTTTTCTAATTGCAACGCTAGTTTATATTCTCACATTAGAGCCGACAGCTAGTTTCTGGGACTGTGGTGAATTTATTGCCACCTCTTATAAGTTGCAGGTTCCACATCCTCCGGGAGCTCCGTTTTTTCTCTTGGTTGGAAGAATCTTTTCATTGTTTGCTTCTGATGTAACCCAGGTTGCTTTTTGGGTAAACATGGTATCCGCATTATCCAGCAGCCTTACGATATTATTCCTATTTTGGACAATTACCTTGCTTGCAAGGAAAATTGTCAAATTTGGAAACGAGCCTACTTTAGGACAAACCATTGCTATCATGGGCAGTGGGATCATCGGTAGTTTAGCGTTTACCTTTTCCGATTCTTTTTGGTTTTCTGCTACCGAGGCTGAAGTTTATGCCATGTCATCATTTTTTACCGCCTTTGTATTTTGGGCAATATTGAAGTGGGAAACTAAAGCACACGAGCCAGATGCCGATAAATGGTTGGTTCTTATTGCTTATATGATGGGGCTTTCCATCGGTGTCCATTTGCTTAACCTCGTCGCAATCCCTGCTTTAGGCTATGTCTATTATTTTAAAAAATATCCTCAGACAACTAACAAGGGAATACTTGCTACCCTAGTGCTAAGCGGAATTATCATTATGGTCATCCTTCAGGGGATTATCCCAGGCTTGCCTTCTATGGCAGGTAAATTTGAGGTGTTCTTTGTAAACGAGTTGGGTCTACCTTTCAGCTCAGGAATTTTATTTTTTATTGCTTTATTAGTAATAGCGATAATTTATGGAATCCGTTACTCGATTACTAAAGGAAAGAGGATTTTAAATACTGTTCTAGTATCACTTATTTTCATATTAATAGGTTATTCATCGTATGCCCTAATCTTTGTGCGGTCTAACGCAAATCCCCCAATTGACGAGAACGACCCTGAAAACATCATAAGCTTTGTTTCATATCTAAAAAGAGAGCAGTATGGCGATCGGCCATTGTTCAAGGGACCCTATTTTACCGCTGGGTATCCAATAGATGCTACCCAAGGCGATCCCTTGTACCGCAAAGATGAAAAGACTGGAACCTATGTTATTTATGACTATAAAATGGATTACATCTACGATCCAAAACATATCGGTCTTTTTCCTAGAGCTTACAGTACGCAACCTCACCACATAGAGGAGTACAAGAAGAGAATGAAGATCAGACCTGGTAAAAAGCCTACCATGGCGCAGGATTGGGGATACATGCTCGACTATCAAATTGGTCACATGTTCGTAAGATATTTCCTTTGGAACTTTGCTGGTAAAGAGGGCGACGCACAAGATGCGCAATGGCTTAAGCCTTGGGACTCTTCGAAAGGAATGCCGGCAGAATTGGCAAACAATAAAGCCAGAAATAATTTCTTCATGCTGCCACTTATCCTTGGCATAATGGGCCTTATCTATCACTACAGCAAAAACAAGAAGGATGCGATCATAGTTACCCTGCTATTTTTCTTCACT
>DASVUU010000276.1:0-1667 GCA_036386935.1 Cytophagaceae bacterium
AACCTTGAAATTCTAATACTTAAACCTAAAATAAAAAGCTGCTCTTCTCTAAAGAGGTGAGCAGCTTTTTTTATGTCCTTTTTTGACAAATTGAGCTTACAAGAACTTCTGCAAGTCTTTTAATTCAATTTTGCCTTCGTAGTAAGCTTTAGCAAAAATAACCCCATATACTCCAATGTCTTGGAGCTTTTCAATATCCTCAACCGATCTCACGCCACCGCTTGCCATGAGTTTGATGTCAGGAAATTTATTAAGTATTCTATTGTACAATTCTATAGGAGGCCCCTGTAAGCCACCGTCCCTTTGTATGTCTGTACATTTTAGGTACATGATGCCCTGAGTATGATAGTATTCAATCAGCTCCATCATGTCAATGCTTGTATTCTTGGACCAGCCCCGGGTAGCAACTTTTCCATCAATGGCATCTACAGAAAGAATGATCTTGTTTCTTCCATAGGAGATAATCCAGGAAGAAAATAAGTCTTTATTGTTAGCGGCGGTGGTTGCCGAATGTATGGTGTAAGCTCCATGCTCAAATGCGATCCTGATGTCATCGTCATAGGTAATCCCTCCTCCAAAGTCGATCTGAAGGTTCGTATATCCTTTGATCATTTCTAGCATATCCGTATTGATCACTCGTCCACGTTTTGCGCCGTCGAGGTCGATTAAATGCAGCCTTTTTATTCCATGGTCTTCAAACTTCATTGCCATGTCCAACGGATTATCAGCATACGTAGTGATGTCGTGAATATCGCAGTGGTTGGTCCTCGCAACTTTATTGCCTAGTACGGATATGGCTGGAATGATCTGGATCATAGGATATTGTTTAAATTATCAGCGCTCGACTCGAAGTAAATAATAACGAGAAAATAATCTATAAGTTAATCTTTAAATCACATAATTAAAAGGTGAATCGGCTGCAAACCGTTTCTAACCTTTAATGCCAGTGATGAATTTTTTAATATCGGCATCAAGATCCTTGCTCTTGGTCAACATGTTTATGAATGCGCTTCCGATGATCGCGCCATTGGCATATTCAGTGGCGAATGAAAACGTTTCCTTATCATGGATATTAAAACCAATCATATATGGATTCGCAAGATTTGCACTTTGAATGCTTTGGAAATACTCCTTTGCATCTTGTATGCTCTTGCTGTTTCCGGTAGTGCTATTGGTAGAAACGACATAAATAAATCCTTGGGTGCTTTCGTCAATTTTTTTGAGTCGAGCAGGAGAGGTCTGAGGAGTTACCAAAAAAACATTTGACAGATTATTCGCTTCGAAAATCTGCTTGTACCTTTCATTGTATTCGTCAAAAGGCAAATCGGGAAGGATAATCCCATCTATCCCTACCTCTGCACATTTTTTGCAAAAGGCTTCGATTCCATATTGCAATACCGGGTTCAAGTAGCCCATAAGCAAAATTGGAAGGCTTACTTCATCACGAATGCTCTTCAACTGATCGAACAGTAACTTTATAGTCATTCCATTTTCCAAGGCCAATTCGCTGCTTTTTTGGATTGTTGGTCCGTCTGCCAGAGGGTCTGAAAAAGGCATCCCAATTTCAATCATATCAGCACCTGCTGCATCCAGCGCCTTTATTATTTTACAAGTATCGTCGATAGCGGGATAACCAGCAGTAAAATAAATATTTAAAAGATTTTTGC
>DASVUU010000277.1:0-6351 GCA_036386935.1 Cytophagaceae bacterium
AGTCTATAAGCAATCCAAGCTCGACCGGAGTAGGAGGTAGCACTGCCCGTTTTGCTATAACCGGAGATTACTTGTACACAGTCGATCACCAAAGCCTCAATCTTTTCAACGTTTCAAAGCCTAGCGAGCCTCAGTATATTCAAAAAATAGAAATGGGCCAGGGAATAGAAACCATATTCTCAAAAGGCAAAGCTCTATTTATCGGCTCACAATTCGGTATGTATATTTATGACATTACGGCTCCTGCTAGCCCTAACCTTTTATCCAACTATTCACATGTTTTCAGTTGCGATCCCGTAGTTGCGGATGACAATTATGCTTATGTTACCTTAAGGAGCAACTCTTGGTGCGGCAGAAATGTCAACCGCTTAGAAATCATTGATATTAAAAATCTACGAAATCCCCAATTGGTGAAAACCTATCCTATGGTGGGTCCGAAAGGTCTCGCTATAGATGGCAATAAGCTTTTTGTGTGCGATGCAGGACTAAAAATATATGATGCTACCAATGTAAATAACCTAATTTTGAAAAATCACTTTCCTATCGCCGCAGATGATGTTATCTCACTAAGAGGACTTTTAATGGTTACCGGAAAAGAAGGGATTACCCAATATGATTATTCAAATGACACCATCTCTTTCCTAAGCAAATTGCAGGTGACTAACACCAAATTCCAATAATGATGTGTAGATTTTCTATAGCCCTGCTTGTGTTCCTATTATCGTTGTCATCAGTGAAGTCCCAAGATTCCACAAGGTCCTTCACGCTTGCCATGCGGCCTTTCCACGCATTAGTAGGCGGATATAGAATGGATGGAGAATTTAAAATTGCTAATTCTAACCACTGGGTACAAGTAGGAGGAGAGTTGTATTCCAATAGCCTATCTCGATATAGCGAAGAGGATAGAAGCAGGAGTCGACGTTCCTTAAGGTATAAGGGACAAGGTTACGGTGTGTCTCTTCTTTATAAATATTACCTGGATCCACGTCGAAAGGGTGACAGGTTTTATTTCATCACTGGCCCTACCTTCGAGTCTTTCCGATTTAAGTACGATGGATATGTATGGGCGCCATTCCAAGAAGATGGCTTAGTGAAATACCGTCGTGAATTGCAACCGTTGGAAGACAGATTGTCGAATTTCTCCTATTCCACCGCCATTGGTTTTCAGCAGTACATTTTTAAGTACATTTTTGTCGACCTCTATGTAGGATTTGGGCTTAAAAAAGCAATATTCAAATCCGACGTTGTAAAGAAGGAAAACCCATTTGGCAACTATTTATGGGATCCAGGCAGAACGGGAACATTCCCCGTGGTTGCCTTGCGGGTAGGAGTTTTGTTGTTTTAGTTGCATACGCTGCAGGGACCCGCTATCAAACAATTACCACTAGCATTTCCAGATGGCTACTTATCTCTTAACATCAATACTTATAGCTTTCAAGGGGAGTATAGGATCTGAAATTGTTGGGCGTGCCTAAAGTCCGAGCTATTCGTTCCAACTCCTCGTCCCGACCCTGTCCGGACTGCGGGGTTTCCACTGCTATCTCTCACGCGCCGTCTATAATTAGAATTTTTCTTCTAATTATAGAAACGTTATATCATTTTTGTAATTCATAGAGAGCCAATGTGCCTACAAAATATTATGGAATACATGAAGTGGCCCTTTGCTTTTAATCCTCTTATCTTCTGTCCTCACGCTCATGGTAGAATAATTTGAGGTAGCGCCTAAGTTGATTGTGACAAGCTCTTTTTCTATTATTCGTAATCTATTTCACGTTTGCTAAAGCAAACCATTTTTGAACCTTTTTAATCGCTTTTAAATTAAAATTAAACCGTTATTTTTACAACACTTAGCAGTTGCCAATATCGAGGTTTTATTTTTTTATAGTCCAAATAGCAGCATTTTTTGTAATGAGTTTGTTTAAACTTGTGTCTTCTACAAGCGCGTCCAATATTTTTTCACATTCAGTTCGAGGTGTACCCGATAAAGCAGAAAATTCTTTTGCAGTAAGAGAAGAATACTTGAAAAAGAGTGATTTCCACTCCTTGTTATACTCAGCTTTTTTAGCACTGGGATGCAGTTTTAATACTGCAGCTTCATAGAAGTCATAAGCCTTGGAACCATAGACCATCTCTTTGGCGCCTTCATTATTTATGAAAATTATCGTAGGAAAGCCTCTGACGTTATAAGACTTGGATAGTTTTAGATCGTCCTCAAATAGCATTTTGGCTTTACCATTATAGTCCGTTTCCAACTGTTTGACATCCAAATCGACCTTCTCAGCCGCCATCGCCATGTTTTCCCATTTAGCAATGTTCTTTTTCCTCAACAATACCATTTCCCTCATCTCTCTTAAAAACAGTAAGGCTTTAGCCTCGTCCTGGAGCTGGGCCGCTGTAAACGCAATAGAAGGAGGGTAGGAGGAATGCAAAGGATCTTCTAGCCAGACATCTCCATCTATCGGCATGTCGTAACGCTCGCTTACTTCGTCCCAATGGCTAGCAACGTCGGAGGGCTTGCTGATACCGCCGCTATTGTAGCTCCAGTCAGGCAATAAGCCTCCCATATGATATTCCACCTCAACGTAGAGGCCGTATTCTAATTTCAACTTTCTCAACTGGGGTTCTATGCCCCAACAAGACGAGCAAATTGGATCAGTAAAGTAAATTGCCTTCACCGGCTTGTTTAATTTTTGAACGGTTACTTCTTCAGACTCCGAAGTATCTTCAACACCACAAATACCTTCAACAGGGTCACATATCAGTGGATTTGTTTTAATTTTTTCTTTGGTCATTGTCTTTGCTTTCTTGGTCTGCGCTAGGCAGAGGTTGTATAAAACACTTAGGAATAGTATAAGCGTTATATGGTGTTTAAACATTTCGATAGCTACTTATCATGATTTATCTGACTTCTTACATTAAAGATTGAATCTAATATACAGAAAGTTCAAAGGTTATTAACATACCTCATGGAGCTACAAGCAACATTAGAAATTTTCGATTAGGTATTTATGGTCAATCTAAGTTCTTTAAATAAGTCTTAATCTTCATACGCGAGCAATGCAAATATTTATTTGCGGGCGCGTGCTTAAAATTAAAGATAAATGCACAAATTAAATCACTGTAGGCTTAAGGCTCAAAGCAAAATCACTACAAAATTGTTCTAGAATGGGAAAAAGGAGTTCCTATTTGGAGTGTGGAACTTTAATAGCATGTTGATCAGATTAAATTAGTACCATTGACTATCATGCCCATAATTAGACCTTCTAATTATCCTTGCCATATCACTGCAATCGCAGCCTTTTCTTCAGGAATTATTATATATTCCCGTAACTATCAACTTTTTAATTTTGCCTGCGTAATGGGTCTATCTGCAAAAATGCTTTTGTGGATCAGATTTTTCAGCTTGAAATTAAGTAAATCTGTTTTTTAAGGAAGAGGTAGGAATTCATCATTTTTAACCAGCAAACATGAACAATCGTTATTCGCTTTCGACTTATTTTTTGCTTTTAATAGGTATACTGGTACATCTAAAAAAAGGATTGTACAAATACCTGCTATAGTTTCCATAGATGTATCAATTCTTTAGGAGGCTTCCCGCCTAACAAGGAATTAGTACATCTTACTCACCCCCAATTGTTGGCTTACTCGTATTTCTAGCTTGGCTGGGTTAAAAACCCCGTCATGACATTTCTTGCTCAATGAGAAATGGCATTGTTTAAATACAGGCCGCCTACGACAATTTTTTATTCAAATTTTTCACTAAACCATCTAAAAAAAACTAAAACATGAAGAAACTTTTATTGATTGCGTTTTCCATAGTCACTTATTGGAATGCGTCTTTTGCCCAAACCGGGCAAGCACTGAATTTTGACGGATCTAACGATTACGTTTCAATTGGAAATTTACTAAGTGCAAACTCATCTTATACAAAAGAAGCTTGGATATACGTAACAACATCAGGCAGCAGCAGAAATATCATATCGTCGCTGAACAATCCCTTCTGGATTAGCGGTGATAGATTGTACGCTGGGAACGGAGGAAATTATACTAATGTTGGAGATCCGACATTTATAACTCTTAACAGCTGGATCCATGTAGCAGTAACCTATAATGCACCAACAACCACCATGAAATTATATAGGAATGGCCTTGTAGTATCCACTAATTCAGCGGCCGGCGCATACGTTTCAGAGAACGAATTAATTGGCTCCCACAACACAGGTTCTATTTTTGGAGGGGCTATTGATGAAGTACGAATTTGGAATAGGGCACTAAGTCTCGCAGAAATTCAAACTTCTTTTTCGTCTTGTGGCATTTCCACGACCGGCACTGGGTTGCTTGCAAATTATCATTTTGATCAAGGAATAGCAGGAGCAACCAACACTGGAATAACCACGTTAACAGATGCCTCCGGCAATGCGAATAATGGCACCTTAGTAAATTTTGCGCTAGCCGGTGCAACTTCTAACTGGGTCGCTCCAGGAATGACAGGATCAATAAATTTATCTAGCGGGTCTCAAACTAATGTATCGTGCAAACCAGGCGCCACCGGTGCGGCATCCGTAACTCCTTCAGGTGGGACTTCACCTTATACCTATTCTTGGTCACCTTCTGGTGGGTCGGCTGCTACTGCCACCGGGCTTGACCCTGGAATCTACACTGTAACTGTAGCTGATGCAAGCGGATGCAGCGCAACAAGAAGCTTTACCATTACAAAGTTGTCTGCAGTTACCGGCAAGGATGTCAAGACAGCTTGTAACAGTTACGTATGGATAGATGGGAATACCTATACTACGAATAACAATACTGCCACCCATACCCTTACAAATTCTGCAGGTTGTGATTCAGTAGTTACACTAGATTTGACGCTTACTAAGATAGCGAACCAAACAGTTACCGCTACGCAAACAAAGTTTTGCAACAGTGGATCTACGACCATAAACCTTGAGTCTTCCGAAGCAGGAGTAAAATATTATTTAAGAAATGATCTTAATGATGCGGTGGTTGCAGGGCCGTTAACAGGAACAGGTTCCGCCTTATCATTTAGTACAGGCACTATCTCTGCAAGCACTTCCTACAACGTATTTGCAGAAACCAACACAGCTTCAAAGGGACTAGTGTTTGACGGAAATGTCACTAAAAAGTATGTGGATCTAGGAAATGGCATCACTTCCCTATTTTCAGGAAAGAATAAGGTTACTATAGAGGCTTGGGTGAAAAGAACCACTACGGGAAGCCTCCAAACTATAGTAAGTAATTATGAAGGTACCATGCAGTTCTTACTAAGAATTGACAGCGATAGAGCGGCCTTTTGGGCGAGTAATGGCAATTATACAAGAGCCCTTGGAACTACTATCTTGCCCGTTAATTCCTGGATACATTTATCCGGTACATGGGATGGTTCTACTATAAAAGTATATGTCAACGGTATATTGGAAGGCACCACAGGTTTAACAGGAACTTTTCCCAATTATACTAACATTACCAAAATTGGAGGATGTCTTAGTAATGGAACTGAACATTTTCCCGGTTCAATTGGGGACGTAAGAATCTGGAAAATTGTAAAAACCCAAGCCGAGATTAGTGCAGGTTATGCTACATGTCTTTCAGGTATTGAAACAGGTTTAGTTGCACTTTATAATATGAGTAACGGAGCTTCCAGTGCGATCTTAACTGATATTACAGGCCATGGACACAATGGTACTTTAAAGAATATGGATGTCAACAACGATTGGGTTCCTGGCCCGCCAGTTTCTTGTACATCACCTTGTCAATTTGAAATGAGCAACATCGTGAAGCTAATAGTAAATCGTTCTTCCGTTGGTACTGATGTACAAACCGCGTGCAATAGTTATAAGTGGATTGATGGTAATACATACACATCGTCCAACAATACGGCAACGCATAATATAGTAGGCGGCGCTGCAAATGGATGTGATAGTTTAGTAACGCTGAATTTGACCATAAGAAATTTCACAACCGGCTCAGATGTCCAAACTGCGTGCAACAGTTACAAATGGATAGATGGCAATACCTACACAGAGAATAACAATACTGCCACACATAATATAGTTGGCGGAGCAGCCAAAGGATGTGATAGTTTGGTAACGCTGAATCTGACAATAAAAAGCTCTGCAAAAGGTACCGATGTACAATCTGCTTGTACCAGTTACAAATGGATTGATGGTATCACCTACACAGCCAGTAACAATACAGCTACTCGTAACATTGTAGGTGGTGCTGCTAACGGATGTGATAGTCTGGTAACCCTTAATCTGACTATCAACAATCCTGCAAAAGGTACAGATGTTAAAACCGCTTGTACAAGTTATAAGTGGATTGATGGGATCA
>DASVUU010000278.1:0-16338 GCA_036386935.1 Cytophagaceae bacterium
ATACTTTTAAGGCGATTTTGTAGCCAACTGGGAGACGAAGTTACTTTGACATTTGAAATTGTCAATCCAGAATATCTAGGGCAGGCTGCACTATTTTCAATTATTACCTCAATGGGTTTTGACGTATTATTAATTGTAAAATTTGACTGATCATCTAACTTTACTTTCAAGTCTACAATAGCCTGCAAATCGCGCGCTACGCCAAGATGAGAGGCAGCATCAGCTCTGTTTGGCGTAAGTCCGATTTCAAAAATAACGTCACTTTCGATATTCAAAATTTCAGACGCCGCAGTCCCTGCAGGAAGGTCGGTGTCGATGACCATGATGCCTTCGTGCGAGTTCCCAAGTCCGAGCTCATCTTCGGCACAAATCATGCCTTCGGAAACCTCGCCTCGTATTTTTGCTTTACTTATTTTCAATGGTTCACCTACGCTTGGATAAAGGGTTGTTCCTACCGTAGCAACCAAAACTTTTTGGCCGGCTTCAACATTGGAGGCCCCACAAATTATCGGCAAAAACTCTCCTATTCCAACATCTACAGTAGTCTTCTTTAATTTATCGGCTCCCGGGTGTTTTTCACAGGTCACTACTTTACCTAAAACCACCCCTTTTAATCCCCCCTTAATGGTTTCGAACACCTCGGTTTTTTCAACTTCTAATCCGGCACTGGTGAGTAGTTCTGCAACTTTATCCGGGCTTTCAGCGAGAGAAATGTATTGCTTCAGCCAATTATATGAAATCTTCATGTTTGATATTTATACTACCTTAGATATGGTCTTCGTAAAAATAATAAATTTCTATAACCATTTGATGTAATTTATACTCATGAAGGTTCAATCGCCACGGAGAAATGGATAATTACTCTTGTCGAGTAGACTCCCAGACGATAGCCTCACCTGCGAGGGGAACGTACCTCTAAGGAAGAAAATAAGAAATTTTACATAGGCAATAGAGTGTGTGGCTTGTACAGGTGGCTACCTTAGGAAATAGGAGCGGAGGTTTGATAATACAAATTTTCGAGTGCAATAAGAAAGCCTATTTCACAATCCACAAACTCTGTGGTGTGGGTTTTACGACTTCAGATTGGATTGTAAGCAACCATGCCTTCGCTTAAAGCGAAGGCATGGTAAAACTGTAGGACAATTGGAACGAATACAGCCTCTAAACTTAATGCCCCTCCATAGAAAACATTTTCTCCCCAGCTCTTATTTCGATAGGAATATGATTTTCCTGCGGAGGAAGGGGGCAACTAAACCGGTAGTTGTAAACGCAATAAGGGTTGTATGCGAAATTAAAATCTAACTCTAGTTCCGCAGAATTTTTGTACTCCAAATCAAGGTAGCGGCCGCCTTGGTAGGACAAGTTGCCACAAGTCTCGTCTGTAAATGGTAGAAAAAGAAAATCGTCTTTTTTATGTTCCGCGCTCTTTAACAGGGTTAGCTGAAGGTCTTTTTTGTCTAGTTTAAAACGGGCTATTGCATATCGGTAGTATTTTTCTTTTCGGCCGTCATTCCTAAGAATATTGAGAGGAGCGGTGTCGTTGAGAAGCTCAAGTTTGGCCCGTACTTTATAGTTAGGATCAGGTTCGAAATAATTCAAGGCCTCAAACTTGTCTTTGTGTTCTATAGGAGAGTCATCGGAGTTTTTGAAATAGTAGTCTTTGGCATTGCGCGCGTTAAGTATTTTTAGATTGTACTCATTGCTATGCCTATCTAGGAAATAATAAGCTACGAAGCCTAATAGCGCAGCTCCTGCCACATAAATAATTATTTTACTAAAGTTTACCTTCATCGGCAAAGCTGTAATAAGATTGGTTTGTAAAAATAATATGGTCTAAAATAGGGGTGTCTAATAACTTTCCTCCAGCCTTTAATTTATTTGTGAGCAGAATATCGGCTTCGCTGGGTTTCAAATTTCCAGAAGGATGATTGTGGGCTAGGATGATACCGCTCGCTAAATTTTCCAAAGCAATTTTGAATATAATTTTAGGATCTGCTATAGTACCGGATACGCCTCCCGAACTTACTGGTTGCTTTTTAATGATCTGATTTGCACGATTTAATAGGATAATCCAAAATTCTTCGTGAGGCAGGTCTAATAGATCTGGCTTAATATATTGGTAGGCATCCTCTGAGCAGCTTACCTTAGGCTTTTGTACTATTTCTGAATCTTTTCTTCTGCGACCAAGCTCAAGTGCACTAATGATCGTAATGGCTTTCGCCTCACCAATTCCTTTAAATTTCTTTAGGTCTTTTACTGATAATCTCGCAAGCTCATGAAGGTCGTTGTTTACTTCTTTTAGGATAATTTTAGCGACATCAACGGCCGTCAATGACACGGTACCAGATCCTAATAGTATGGCTATAAGCTCAGCATCAGTAAGTGCGGTGCGTCCTTTTCCAAGCAGTTTCTCTCTAGGTCTATCTTCCTCCGCCCAGCTTAATATGGGTAGGTTTGTGGCTGTTTCCATGTTTATATAGCTAGTAATTTTAGAAAAAATAGAAAAAAAAAGCCTTGTAAATATACAAGGCTTATAAAAAGGCAATAATGTTAATTATGCTAATGTAGAAACGTGCTGAGCTAACTTTGACTTTTTGTTAGCAGCGTTGTTTTTATGAATTATGTTTTTCTTAGCAAGCTTGTCGATCATAGAAGAAACTTTTTTGAATAATTCTTCAGCTTCAGCCTTTACGGTCGTTGTTTTCAGTCTTTTAATAAAAGTACGGGTCGTTTTTGCCTGATACTTGTTTCTCTCTGCTTTAGCGTCGTTTGATCTGATTCTTTTAAGTGCCGATTTATGATTAGCCATTTGTAATTTTTTTATTAGACTGCAAAATTAAATAATTTTTCAATAAGTACAAATGTCTGATTATAATTTATTAAGTATTTAGTTACTCGTAATCAAATAATGATACAAACATTAAGCTTTCTACGACGTTGGTTCGTTACCGAAAGTAACTTTAAATTTCGTACCGACATTCCGTTGGCTCTCCATTGTAATAGCTCCTCCCAATCTTTCTAAGGTCTGTTTTACCAAGTACATCCCCAGCCCTGTGCCAGACGACCTGGCATCAATCTTAAAAAACATTTCAAAAATTTTCTCTTTATGCTCATCTGAAATTCCAATACCGTTGTCTTCTAGCAAAATGATGACCGATCCGTTATTTTGACGCACTAATATCTTTACAAAGGGATATGCCTTCTCCTGATCCCTATAGTTTATTGAATTTTCGATTAGATTTTGTAATAAGGAAAATAAAAGTCGATAATCTGATTGGAAGGTAATATCCTCTTGAATATCGATGTTGAACTTAATCTTGCGAAAGTTGGGATGATATTGAAAGCTATACAGGATTTCATTTACAATGTGCTTAAAATCAATATCTTGTTTTTTAATTTCAGCATGATTCATTTTCACAACATTTAAAAGGTCGGTTAGGGTTGCATCTAACTTGCCTGAGCTACTTAAAATATGAGTGAAGTAATTCTTAATTTTTTCATCAGGAGCTTCCATTTCACCTAATCTAGACAAACCTATTATTGACCTTAAGGGTCCTTTTATGTCGTGTGAAGCTCTGTATACGAAAGTGTCCAATTGTTTATTTCTTTCTTCAATCTCTACTGTACGCTCCTTAACTTTTCTTTCTAATTCTTGATTTTGGTCGTTTTTTAAAATCTCGTTATGTTCTAGCTGTATTATTAATTGTGTTTTAGTCCTGTCCTTTTCTTCTAATAATAATTGCATTCTTTCGCCTAATGAAAGAGAAAAAAGGAACATCCCTGTAGAACCACAAATAAAAAATATATGATTAGTTTTAAAATCAGGCCCTATTATTTCGCGCAATACCTCAGAGGAGCTGTGCACAAACATCCCAATAAAAAGTGCTGAAAAGGCGAAGATGAAATTTTTTGATGGCAAAAATCGTTTTTTATGCGAATAATACCCTATAATAAATACTGGGAATAAAATAACAGTGTCTATCCACGCCTCCCTTAAAGAAGGAATCACAAATATCCCCAGAAAAAAGCAAGTTACTCTCAAATATATGAGGTATTTAAATGCCCTATCAAGGAGGCTGCCCTTGTTTCTGTAGAAGAAAAAATTCTTTGCATAAAGAAGAAAGAAAATAGTGGTAAGGCAATAAACAACGTTATATGTCAGGTTTATAAGGGTATGATTAATATCGATCCACCAAAGGAAATTGAACTGATAATGCCAGATAAGTAGTCCAAATAGTCCAAAAAAGACAACATATAATGAATAGAACAGATAAGCTGATTCCCGGAGTTTCCAAAACAGAATCATATTATAAAATGCTGCTACAAACACAATACCCAACATTATCCCCTGGAAAAAATAATCACCAATTCGGGCATTTATAAAGTGATCGTTTCTAGTTATAAGTAGAGGTACAATAAAATTGTAAGCTACAACTTTGACATAGTAGGTGCTAAGATGACCTAACTCAGTGTGGAACAATGGAAAGGAATGTCTATTAGTTTTTAAGTTTTTGTTCCAGAATGGAATTTGAACCCCTGAAGTCACCCTATCAAAACCACCTTTGTTGTTTGGAGTATATAAGTCAATCCGTTTACAAGGTAAAGGTGTACTTAATATAAACGTATTCTTAGTTTGCCATTTCAATGTAAATTTCACCCAATAGGTGAAATATTCACTGTTGCGGTCAGGGTTATCAACAGCTTTGAACAATGAATCACGTGTTGGATTTGAAACCTCTTGAATAGTGAGTGCCTCGTTAAAATCTAATAAAATCTGCTCGCTTCCTACTTTAGTATCGTCCCGTGTCTTATCGTCAATTACATGAATTGTCCTTCCAGAAGTTGGACATGTGTTTGAGATAAATATTAATAAGAGAAAAAAAATATGCCGCATTGACTAGGAGGTATATATGACCTATACATCCTGTAACGCGCTCCAATAAAAATGTTGGAAATTCTACCTTTAATAAAATATTTTAGATGTTATAGAGTTTCAGAATTGTGCATTTTAGGGTTTTTCTTGAGACGAAAAATCTGCGGTAAAGTGAAAACTATACCCTCAGTAGCTATATAATATTCTATCATTTGCTCAGCCTAATCCAAAATCATTTATAAGAGAAAGCCTTTTATAATTTGCCATAGATTTGTACTTTTGATTGTTAATGAGCTTTATCTACCCTCAATTTTTATATGCGCTAGCAGCGATTTCAATACCAGTAATCATTCATCTGTTCAATTTTCAAAAACCAAAAAAAGTATTCTTCTCCAATATCGAATTTTTAAAGGCTGTAAAGCAGTCAACTTCTAATAAATTAAAGCTCAAACATCTTCTTATACTGCTCGCTCGAATTCTATTCATAGCCTTTTTAGTTTTAGCATTTGCCCAACCATTTTTGAGAAGTGATAATGCTGGAGATATCGGAACTAAGCAGATCGTGGCTTTTTATCTAGATAACTCATATAGCATGCAGAATGAAAAGGAAGGTGCTGTTTCGCTAGAATCGGGAATAAAAGCAATTACTCAGGTTAGCGAGCTTTATCCCAAGAGCAGCAGATTTATCCTGATAACAAATGACTTTGAAGCAAAAGACGACTATTTGAGAGACGTCGACCAGCTGAAAGAAAGACTTACTGAATTAAAGTTTTCAAATATTTACCGAGATTTTTTGTCCGTATCTAAACGAATTGAAAGGATAGAAGAGGGGCAAAGTAAAAACATATTTTTTATCAGTGACTTTCAAAAATCCACTACCGGCGACCTAAACAAACTCAGCCTTGATTCTGCCAATCGATATTATTTAGTGCCCATCAAAGGTGAAAATCATTCAAACTTATATGTTGATTCAATTGGCCTCAAAACACCTTTGATTCGTCCTGATGAGAACAACACCCTTGAGGTGACCCTGGTAAACACAAGTGCTGAAAAGATCGAGGATAGAATTGTAAAGTTATATATTGATAATATTCAGGTAAGCAGCGCAAATATTACAATACCTGCTTCTGGTAAACAAAGAACAGTTTTTAACTTTAGCGTGAGTGGGGGGGAAGATAAAAAATGCAAAATTTCATTTGATGATTCTCCAGTTTCTTTTGACAATGATTATTTTTTTACGCTGAACGTATCGCCGAAGATAAATATTCTTCATATCACTGATGCAACTAAAACCTATATTGACAAGGTCTATGAAAATGAAAACGTATTCAGAATTACGAAAACATTGTCTGGATCGATCGATTACACAGCCATATCAGGCGCCAATGAAGTTGTGTTGGAAAATGTCACGGAAATAAATGCCTCCCTAACAGACGCACTAGTGGCCTTTGTGAAGAAAGGAGGTAGCCTTTTTATTGTCCCATCGTCAAAACCGGACTTAACTTCCTACTCTGATATGTTTAGAAAAATAGGCATGCCTATAGGAAGTGTCGTAGTCTCGGACACTGCCAATGCAAATTTATTCACAATTGTACCTCCTGATATCAATAATCCCTTTTTCCAAAATATTTTTGAAAAGCTAGATAAGAACTTAAATCTTCCCTATGCTTCCCCTGTATTTTCGGGGGCCAATGGAAGGACCAGATTGCTTTCTCTGAAAAACGGGGGCGTGCTGTTGTCATCCAATACATTGGGATCGGGAAAGGTATACCTTCTTAATACAGCCTTTGATGGTAAGATGACAAATCTACCGTACCATGCACTTTTTGTTCCAGTCATGTATAAGGTAGCATTTAGAAGTAAGAATGAATCTGAACGTTTGGCCTATAACTTTGATGAAGGTACCATTCCGGTAAAAATGAATAATGTTTCGGCCAACACTATATTTGAATTGAAGACAGACCAGATCAAATTAATTCCAAATCAAAGGCTTGCGGAAGATAATTTATATTTAGAAATACCAAATATGGACCTAAAGCCAGGCTATTATTCCTTAGTTAAGAAGGACTCTGTTGTCCGAACGCTTGCCTTTAACTATTCGAAGAAAGAATCGATTATGGATTTTTACCAGCAAGAGGAGTTGAATGAGCTAAAAGGCATGTACCCCAATGTCCAAGTCTATTCCTCTACAGACACCTCGGATTTTGTAAAGGACTTTAAAAAAGACAATATAGGAATCTCCCTTTGGAAATATTGTATAGTTTTAAGTCTAATATTTTTAATGACAGAGGTATTGTTAATACGTTTATTATAAATGAGTTTTTTAATAAAGTCTGCACTTATCACCGACAAGCACTCACCATACAATGGTCAGCTAAAGAATATATTGCTGAGCAACGGCATCATTCAAGCTATATCCGATGACCTACCTGAAGCTACCCAGGTTTTTGACGCCAATGGCCTGCACCTTTCCATAGGTTGGTTTGATATGCGCGTAACTATTGGTGACCCAGGATTTGAGCACAAAGAAGATATTATTTCGGCTTCAAGGGCGGCAGCATTTGGCGGATTCACTGAGATTGCTTGTTTGCCAAATACCCAGCCAGCCATCCAATCTAAGGACGTAATAGCCTATATAAAATCGAAAAGCCAACCCTTACTTGTTGAAATACATCCCATAGCAACCGTTACTAATGAAAGGGCTGGCAAAGACATCTCAGAAATGATGGATCTTCATCACTCTGGTGCGGTCGCCTTCACTGATGCAGAACATCCAATTTGGCATCCAGATTTGTTTTTAAAGACCTTACAGTATCTGCAAGCCTTCGATGGGCTTGCCATCAGTCATGCAGAGGAGAAGTATCTAAGCCATGGCGGGCAAATGAACGAAGGTATCCAAAGCACTTTACTTGGACTGAAGGGGATACCAACTATTGCGGAAGAATTGATGGTTGCTAGAGATCTGCAGATACTAGAATATACAGGAGGGAAGATACACTTTGCTCACTTATCTAGTCCTACATCTTTTGAATTAATAAGGGAAGCAAGAAGAAAGGGATTGAAAGTTACATGTGATGTAGCATCTTATCAAATAGCCTTAGATGACAGCCTAATGGATAGCTTTGACACTTATTTGAAAGTTAATCCGCCACTGCGCACTCAGGCAGTTGTAGAAGCCATCATCAGGGCAATTGAAGACAACACTATAGATGCAATTGTCTCTGACCACATCCCGCAAGACGAGGAGTGCAAAAAACTGGAATTTGATCTCGCAGACTTTGGAATGGCAGGCCTAGAAAGCTCATTTGGAGCATTGAATAAGGTGTTGAGCAATAAAGTAAGTATTGAATCTATATTAGACAAGATTGCCTACAATCCAAGGCAGATATTGAAATTGAAAGTCCCGGTGATTAAAGAGGGTGAGGTTGCTAATTTAACTCTGTTCGATAAGGACATCGAATGGACATTTAAATCTGAAAATATAAAGTCTAAATCTCGAAATTACGCTTTTCTGGGTCGTGAGTTGAAGGGTAAAGCAATCGCTGTTTTTAACAAAGGACAACACCTCATTCTCAATTAGACTAAAAATTCTATGCAACCACAACATTTAGATATATCCGTTATAGTTCCCTTGTTGAATGAAGATGAGTCTTTGCCGGAACTGTGCGAATGGATCACTCGTGTGATGTTGCAAAATAACTACACGTATGAGGTGATATTAATTGACGATGGTAGCACAGATAGTTCTTGGGAAGTAATTCAGAATATTGCAAAGAGCAACTTCAATATAAAAGGAATAAAATTTAATAGAAATTATGGAAAGTCAGCAGCACTGCAAACAGGTTTCTCTGCCTGTAGCGGTGAAGTAGTGATCACTATGGACGCTGACCTCCAAGATAGTCCCGATGAGATTCCAGGGCTTTATCATATGATTAAGGAGGAAAAGTATGATCTGGTGTCTGGCTGGAAAAAGAAACGTTATGACCCCCTAAGTAAAACCATACCCACCAAATTTTTCAATGGCGTTACGAGCAAAATTTCAGGGGTTAAATTGCACGACTTCAATTGCGGACTGAAGGCCTATCATAAAAGAGTTATTAAAAGTATTGAAATTTACGGTGAAATGCACCGCTATATCCCTGCCATTGCAAAGTGGAATGGGTTTAGCAAAATCGGTGAAAGGGTAGTGCAGCATAGGGCAAGAAAGTATGGTGTCACAAAATTCGGGTTAGAGAGATTTGTGCATGGTTTCTTAGATCTATTGTCCATCACTTTTGTCTCTAAATTTAGGCGACGTCCCATGCATTTTTTTGGTGCCCTAGGAACGGTTTCCTTCTTGTTTGGCTTCTTTACAACGATAGGACTGATCAGTGAAAAAATTTGGAATATCGCGCACCAAATAAAGGGTAGGGATGTGGTGGATAATACTTGGTTTTATCTTGCTCTTGTTGCGCTGGTAATTGGTTCCCAACTTTTCCTTGCAGGATACCTGGCGGAGATGATCACGCTAAATTCTAATAAAAAAAGTGACTACATAGTTTCTGAGAGAACCTGGTAAGGGATGCCTGAATACTCTATCATAATTCCAGTTTACAATCGGCCGGCTGAAGTAAAAGAATTGTTAGAAAGCCTGGTCGTGCAGTCGGCGAAGAACTTTGAAATTATCGTGGTAGAGGATGGTTCATCGGAACGTTGTGATGATGTGGTGAAGAATTTTAGCAGTCACCTCGACATATCTTATTACTACAAACCAAATTCGGGGCCTGGGGACTCTAGAAACTACGGCATAAGTAAATGTAAAAGTGACTTTTTTATTTTTTTCGACTCGGATTGCATTATTCCCCCACATTATTTCCAAACTGTTAATTCTTTTTTTAAAATCTTTCTTCCCGAATGCTATGGTGGGCCGGACAGGGCTCACCCCCATTTTACCCCTTTGCAAAAAGCTATTAGCTATACCATGACCTCCTTATTTACCACTGGTGGAATAAGGGGAGGGAAGACGAAGGGATTTCATCCGCGCAGTTTCAATATGGGTTTTTCCAGGAAAGTTTTCGATGCAACGAATGGTTATTCCAAAATGAGGTTTGGAGAAGATGTCGACCTTAGTTTGCGTATTGAAGAGGCCGGCTTTAATTCATACTTGATTGAGGATGCTTATGTATTCCATAAGCGTAGAACCGATTTTAAAAAATTTTACAAGCAGATATACAACTCCGGCATCGCGAGAATAAATCTTCATAAGAGACACCCTGGCTCCTTAAAGCTCACACATTTTTTTCCAGCTATGTTTGTCAGCTTTTCGATTTTAAGTTTTTTGGCAACTCTACTTAATCCACTGTTTGTAATGCCTCTGGCTGGTTATACTTTACTTATATTTTTTGATTCTTCATTAAAAAATAGAAGCATTCGCATAGGTTTTTTAAGCGTCCAATCTCTCTTTGTGCAGATGTTTGCCTATGGTTTAGGCTTTATGAAAAGTTTTTGGAGGAGAATAATCTTAGGAAAGGATGAGTTTTCGGCTTTTGAGAAGAATTTTTATAAGTAGCGTCTTTCCTCAATCCCTTACCCAAAGGCGAAAACCCTTCTGTAGACTTGCATTTTGAACATTGCTTATATTAAAGGCCGTCGAAGCAGTTCTTATCAATAAGTGCTAGCCGATGATCTGTAGCTTAAATTAGACCTTACGGCAAAGATAAATTATTTCTGCAGAAGGGAGAGCATAACGTTCTACTATGGATTTGTCTAGTTTTTTTACATAGTCATCTTCTATTACCTGGAAACCACCTTTTTCAAGTCTTCTGCCATAGTCTTTTCCATAGACCCTTACGTGATCGTTTTGTCCGAATATTTTCTCCCGCTCGCTTGGGGAAGTGATAGTATTGTCCTCAAATGTCACATCCCTAGTGAGGTCGAGTGGAGATTGTATGATTGCCCAGCCTCCTGGTTTTAGCACTCGATGTAGTTCACTAGTGGCACGTATATCATCTCTCACATGCTCCATCACATGGTTGCAAAATGCCACATCAAAAGTGTTGTCAGGGAATGGAATGTCATGTATGTCCATCTTTATTTTTGCTAACGGTGATTCTATATCTGCCGTCACGTAGTCCAGGTTTTTCATTGCCTCAAATCTTTGAAGGAAGCAATGCTCGGGCGCCACATGCAGCACTTTTAGATTAGCAGTAAAAAAATTGGTTTTTTCCTTGAGGTATAGCCACATCAAACGATGTCTTTCGAGAGATAGGGAGTCGGGACATAACGCATTGGGTCTGGCAGGATTTCTTCCGTAAGGTAAAAATTTGCTATAGGTTCTCCCGGAAATAGGACATTGCACTTTATTCCCGGCATAAAAAAGTGCTAGGAATTTTAATGCGAGTGGGCTGATTATCTGCAGGTATTTTCTCGGAACCTTCCGTATAACAAAACTTATGATTGCCTTCATTAAATTATTAAGATCTCGGGCCAGGACGGGAGGCCAGGACAAATATAATAATTTCAAAGACTTTGTAGGGGGTTTCGGTCAATTTCCTGGCCTTTGTGGATGCCAAAAGAGCGAACTTGTTTATACAAATAGTTTTTTGCAGGCCTGGTCCCGGAATGCAAAAATCTGTTCAAGATTTCTTTTTACAAATAGGGAATGGATGAGGGGCTCAAAAATCCATCCTGGCGATCGGTAAGTTACTTCATCAATCATGAGTACTTTGCCATCTATTTCGCTAAATGAATGTTTATGTATCCATTTGGTGTAAGGGCCTTTTAGTTGAGTATCGGTAAAAGTGTTTGGTGCATTAAATTCACTTATTTCGGTACGCCACTTGAAAGGTATTCCATAAAGTACCAAACGATAATCTATGAGTGTGCCCCTTTTCATGATGATCGGCGAAGGCGTAGTAATTTTAAAATTCAAATGGGAAGGGGTCAGAAGATTTAAGTTTTCTGCCTTGCTGAAAAACTCGAATACTTGTAAAAGATTTCCATTTAGTATTGTTTCTGTTCTCAGTTTCCTATCCTTCATGTTATCTCTATTTACCTATGGAACAAATTATTGTCATAAAGGTTGGGCTAGTTTTCCTAACAATATTTCCATTGCGGCTGGGCTAATTTCGTGTTTCCCACTAAACCTAATTACTTCAATATTTTTATATTTTTTAGACAGCCTATCTACTTCTTCTTCATGTTCAACTTTTAGGAAAGGATCATTATCTCCATAAACAATAAATACTTTTTTATCCTCAAAACTATCCATTGAGAACTCAAAGTCAGTATTCATGTCCGGTGGGAAAATTCCGGCCCAAAGAACAAGGTTTTGAAAACTGATTTTTGTTTGGGCTAGCCATCGACAGGCAGTCGCTACTCCTTGCGAAAAACCTAATACATTTAAAGGTTTGCTTTGTGCTTCTATATCAAAGTGCGCATAAATGGTATTGAGATAATTTATGTTGTCCTCAATGTCACAATCCCTTTCTTCCCTAGACATCCAAGCGGCTCCAACCCTGCCACTGAATCCTTGCAGATAAAATCTAGAAAGCGCTTCGGGTGCAATAATAAAATGCCCCTCAGAGGCTAGTAAGGAAAATTTCGGTGCAAAAAATTGGGCCAATTGCCCATATCCGTGGCATACAATCCAAATAGCTTTGGTATCTTTATTCAAATCACCTACTGTGCAAACTTTAGCAGTTTTTTCGATGGATAGGTGGTGGGTTTGCATATTTTGAAAACTAAAGTTCAACTAAGATTTATACTAACAGATTTAAATATTAATATTAAAGCTAACTTTTTATAAAATTTTATCAAGCAGGACAGATAATTTGTTTGATCTCATCAATCCTTATCAATGAAAAATATATTAGTAATAGGTGCCGGTCGATCTTCGGGTGCATTAATCAAGTACCTTCTTGAATACGCAGAGAAAAACAACACTCTCGTCACAGTGGCAGATGGTTCTATGGATGCAGTACAAGCCAAGCTAAATGGACATAGCTCCGGAAAAGCTGTAGCCTTTACTCTTGACAATGCCATACTGGCTGATCAATTGGTATCCGTTTCGAATATAGTAATTTCCTTACTGCCCGCTCATTTGCATATGACAATTGCCAGCCTTTGTCTTAAACATAAAAAGACGTTTCTAACGGCTTCGTATGTATCTAAGGAAATTGAATCGCTATCTTCTGAGATTGAGAAAGAAGGTCTATTGTTCCTAATGGAAATGGGGCTTGACCCAGGCATAGACCACATGTCGGCAATGAAAGAAATAGATCGGATAAAGGCATTAGGTGGAAAGATCTTGTCTTTCAAATCCTATACAGGTGGTCTCGTCGCGCCAGAATCTGATGACAATCCATGGCACTATAAGTTTTCATGGAATCCCAGAAATGTTGTCCTAGCGGGGCAAGGTACGGTCAAATATTTATTTAACGGTACATACAAACTTATTCCTTATCATAAGCTTTTTTCAAGAATAGAAAAAGTACCAATTGACAACTTTGAAACTTTTGATGGATATGCCAATAGAGATTCATTGAAATATATAAATACATATGGACTTAGTGGGGTTGAGACCTTTCTACGAGGAACCCTCAGGGGGGAAGGCTTTTGCGAGGCTTGGGATATATTTGTGCAACTTGGGATGACAGATGACACCTATACCATCGACTCATCTAAAGGGATGACTTATGGACAATTCTTGGAAATGTTCCTGAACGAGGACACAGAGGTTTCATTCAACTCACGTATTAGGACCACTTTAAAAACCAGCGTGAGCAATGAAACAATCCAAAAAATAGAATGGCTGAATCTGTATTCTGAAAGAACAATTGATATTGACAATGGCACTCCTGCTGCAATTCTCCAAGAAATATTAGAAAAGAAATGGGCAATGTCAGCCGACGACAAAGATATGGTTGTAATGCAGCATCAAATTAGGTATGAATTAGGTGGAAATATTAAAACCCTCTTTTCTACATTAGTTTTGAAAGGTACCAATATCTTGGAGACAGCTATGGCTAAGACTGTTGGCCTTCCATTAGGAATTGCTGCCATTAAAATATTGAATGGAGAAATAAAGGTTAGAGGCTTACACATTCCTATAACTCCTGAAATATATCTTCCCGTTTTGAAGGAGTTAGAGAAAGAAGGTGTTGTTTTCCAGAATTATGAAGTAACTGCGTAGCGCTGCACTTACAATATCATTGTCATAAACGTTCGATCAGATGTCTGAAAGCCCAATTTTTTATACCACTCAAGCGCTTTGAAGTTATTAGGTAGCACTTCTAATTCAAGCGCCACTGCATTGTTGTACCCAGATTCTTTTAGATAACTCAAAAATTTGCTTCCAACTCCTACGTTACGATACTCCGGCCTAATGTATAATTCATCTATGATAAGCATGTTTCCTCCATATTCGTTGCTCCAAAAATTAATCAGTAATGAGTAACCTATTCCTTCGACTCCCTTTTCAATTAGTAAAATTGAACCAGCGGATGGACATCCGCGCAAATGCCTCAGGGTGTCTGTGATTTTTTTGTCAGGAATCGAATTTTCTTTTTGATCGTTAGAATAAAAATTATGCATTAATTTTCTTACAATATCATCATCGCCAGAGTCGGCAGTTCTATACCTAATTCCTTCCATGATTATACCAATGGTAGATATCTCTCACTAATGATATTTAAATGATGTACCTGGTGACCGGCAATTACAAAACCTAATGCCAATACAGATATCTTCACATTGTAACAAATACCTTCTCTAGAAAGCATTTTATGGTCGAAACTTTTGAATAGCGAAATTGTACTGCTTCTAACAACTTTGATTTCCTCAAACAAGCTCTCAAAAGTTCGCCTATTTGCCATTGCAATGTGAGCGTAGGGTTCCTGATCATAGCCTGGAAGTAGTTTCGATTCACCCCGGGCAAATGCCAAGGCTCTATAGGCTTGGATTCTCTCATTGTCAATCAAATGCTGGAGTATGTCCTTGACACTCCATTTGTGTTCAGCGTATGTTTTGTCACCTAGGATTTCTAGAGCTGCCAGAAAATTTGTATTAAAAGCTGCTAAGTCTTCAAGCGATGTGATAATGTCTTCGTCCTTGGCGAGATTTATATACGTGTCAAAAAATTGGGGCATATTAATAATGTCAGATTTTTTCATAAAAAGTCTTGGTTTGAGATAGACTACAGAAGTTGACTTTTTAATAATGGTCTAGTGAGAAAGCATAAAGTTTACGAAAACATATTCGAAGAACCCATTTTAAATTGATTTAGAAGAATCAATTAATATAGCATATCAATTCCTAAATTTGCAGCCACCAAAATAATCATTTGTGTATAAGAATCTAGTTCGCCCGATCCTTTTCCTGTTCGATCCTGAAAAAGTGCATTATTTCACTTTTAGCCTGATAAAGTTTTTGTATTCAATTCCAGGCGGCCCGTTCATTTTCAAAACCTTGTTTCAGGTAAATGATAAAAGGCTGGAAAGAGAACTTTTTGGACTGACATTTAAGAATCCGGTAGGCTTAGCTGCGGGCCTTGACAAAGATGGTGTTCTTGTGAATGAAATGGATGCCCTTGGATTTGGATTTATTGAGATAGGTACCCTTACTCCCGAGCCACAGCCTGGTAATGACAAGCCTAGGCTATTTCGATTAAAATCAGACAAGGCGTTGATTAACAGAATGGGATTTAATAACGGTGGAGTAAAAGCTGGTGCAGAAAGGTTGAGAAAGCGCCATCCAGGCATCTTGGTAGGAGGAAATATTGGCAAGAACAAGTGGACGGCAAATGAAGAAGCCTATAAGGATTATGAAAAATGCTTTGAAGCACTTTACGATTGCGTAGATTATTTTGTCGTAAATGTAAGTTCTCCAAATACCCCAGGATTAAGGGCTCTGCAAGAAAAAGGACCTTTGAAAGAAATCCTGAATAAGTTAATGATTAAAAGTAGTAGCCAATCTAAACCAAAATCAATCCTTCTGAAGATTGCTCCGGACTTAACGGAAGGCCAACTTGATGACATCATAGAGATAGTTCAAGAGACAAAAATTGGGGGAGTAATTGCTACCAATACTACCATATCAAGAGCGGGCCTATTGGAGACAACAGCTAGTCTAGAAAAAATCGGCGCAGGCGGATTGAGCGGTAAACCATTGTTGAAGCAATCGACCTTTGTGGTAAAATACCTTTCGGAAAAATCTAATAAATCGTTCCCCATTATTGCAGTGGGAGGAATTTTCAGCCCAGAGGATGCTATAGAGAAACTAGAAGCAGGGGCCGCACTTGTCCATCTTTACACAGGATTTATTTATGAAGGTCCGACTTTGATCAAAGCTATAAATAAAGAGATTCTAAAAAGGGCTAGGTAGATAATTTCAAGCGGTGTTGGTCAATAGTTACCCCTTTCAATATTGTTTTTCATTTTGGCAAGAAAGCTCTTCACTACTTTCTTATGAAATTGATCAATAGTTTT